>JBGQAS010000022.1:0-11661 GCA_041494435.1 Anaerolineaceae bacterium
ACTGGAAACGACAAAATCACCAAAGCGCTGACCAGGGATGAGGTGATATTGAATTTCAAATTCCGCGCGATTGCATAGGTTGAGACAAGGATCACACCTAAAGAGCTCCACGAAACGAGGAAAAAAAGGGTTTCCTTGCCCGCCAGCAGGAACAACCACATTCCTTGGATATTCCCATTGATTGGGTAAAAAAGTTGGGCCAGGTTGGTTGCAGGCCAATTTACAAAAGAACCATGTTGCAGCCAATAGTAAATCCGTGGTAAATGAACAGCCAGGCTGTCTGTGTTGTTGGGCGGGGTGGAGATGCCAACGGCGAAAAATCCACCCAATATAAGTGTCATAATGCCCAGTAAGACGAAATCAATCCTATGAAGCTTTTTGATGTGTGAAGAGAGACTGGAAAACAGTTCTGTTATCTGGAATTTGGATTTTCGAATGAAGAAAAAACCGGTAGAAGAACAAACAATCACTTGTAATAAAAAGAAAAGGAGAATGGAATCAAGTAGGTGTAAGAGCCCCAATATTTCGAAAATAAACACATTAAAGGAAAAAACAACCAGGAAAAAAATTAGTACAAATGTCACCAGGGAAAATCTACGATATATTGCCCATTGAAGAATCAGAGCCAAAAATATATATAGGAGTGTTGAGAGAACAAGGAGAATCATTGGAAAAGACAAATCCTAAACAGAAAATGTAAAAATGGTATATTCAATGCGTTTTATCTTAGCATATTTCTCGTGATGCTGAGGGATCTAAGTAAAAGTGTGACATCTTGGAAATTTGGCGATTTCTTTGATATCTAATGTGGCGAGAAGCAAGATTTTTATTTTTCTCGCTTTTTAAGAGACATGGTTGAGCGGATTTTTTGTCTCTCCCTAGGATGATAGTAAAGTGAATTTGAAATCAAGAGCTTAGAAAGATATGTTAATAGGTTTCAAAATTCAACACCTTTGGAGAAAAAGAAGTATTGGTATCACTTGTAAATAGATCGCTATTTGGCCATTGCCGAAACAAATACCTAGCCAGTTGGCGATAACTTTCATTCTTTTATTATTAATCGTTTTCTTGTATGTTGTCTGAAATTAATTTCAAACAAAACGAAAGTTTTGATAAATTTAAGGAGAGATCTTTTTCCTTATTCCATTCTTCAAAAAAATTTCCCAGTTATTAAATATTACTCAAGGGCAGTATTCTTTATAGTAGATCTACTGAGTTCAAACCAGTTGCCCAATCTCTCTACCAGATAAATTAATACAATGGGCAAGATGTGCACAAACATTCGGTTTCCACTATCTGCCCAATTTAGTCTGTAAGGGTTTCTGAAATAGCCCAGGAAGATGATCATGATAAAAAATGAGGAAATCATGTATAAGTAATTCCGTTCTTGATTGATTCTGGGGGCAAATATTTTCGTGACAATAAAAAGAATCCAAATAAACCACCACAATGACCACCAATGTCCAATGATGAACATGTTCTTCATAATTGTCAACATGTTTGCCAAGGTGGTGGCTGGGTTGAGAAGGAGCACGACCACTACAGGAATAATTAATAGTATGAAAAAGAATTTGGATAGATATTGAGTGAGGACTGATTTAATCCATTTTATTTCTGAGAAAAGCACTATCAAACCAACTCCAAGAATACCGGCTAAAATCACTGCCATCATCTCAGGGCTGATTTGATCGGATGGACTGTTAGTATGTAAAGTCAGGACTAAAAGGTACCAAAGAAACTGGAACCCCAAGTAGGGGAGAAAAGTTGTGAGCCGCTTTTTGTAGGGTATCTTGCCATCAACCAGAAAAATGAGTATGACGAGTAAAGCAAAAAAAACATTTTCAACGCGGGTCAACCCAAAAACTATCAGGAAAATTGTTGTAAACACCAGCCAATTCTCGTTCTTGTCTTCAAAGTATGAAAACAAAGAAATTACACCCAGGAACAAGAATAGTGCAGAATCAAAATTTGTGTGAATATAGGTAGTAAACACCAAAACAATATTTGAAGATAACATCACTCCGACCAGGATGCTGGGCAGGCAAATCGCCAGCCACGACGCAACATGGTACTTTTTCAAAGAGCGGTTACAAAAATAAACAAAAAGACTGAAGAATATTACACTGATTACAGGTTGAATAAACCAGGTATAGTCATTGCCAAACAGCATCCCCAACGTCTGAAAAATTGGGATCAGAATTCCCATTCCGGAAGGAGATACAAAATACCATCTCGATAGCCCGGTTTCAAAAATATTCCGTGCATAGATAATCATAATGAAGGAATCATTGGTTGCAAACGAGTAATTAAATTTGTAAAAGAAATATGCCAATCCCATGCAGGCTATACTTACCCCCAGAAATATCTTGTAGATTGGAGCCTTAATAGAGGAAAACTTTTTTTGAATGATTTGGAAAAGGAGCAGGGCAATTATTTCTGCGCTCATCAGGATGACAAGAGCGATAATGCTCACCTTGATATGAAGTACCAACAAAGCCAGAACATCGAGAGCAAATAGAACAAGACCCAAAAGAGGAGAAATCAAACCAAGAAATAAATCCGGTAATTTTTTATTAAACAAATGAGCAAAGAGAATTCCTAAAATGAGGATTTCGATCAGGAATGGGATCATGGCAAACTCACGTTAAGGAAATTTTCAGGCAGTAGAAATACATCGTCTTCAAATTGAAAAAATACATAAGTGTGAGAATCATTATTTGATGTTTCTAACAGATGATAATATCCAATTTTCCTACGAGCATTTTCAAAAGTGATTAATCGATCATCGTTCATTACTGCTTCAACTTGATCTTTGCTTAGATAATCTGTATATTCTTGTACTTTGATGCTCTTTAATTGATTCAATTCAGAGAAGTAACTTGGAATTAGTGCTACCCTCTCAACCATTCCTTCAGAGATTATGATATTTGCTCGGTCTAATTGTTTGTAGAAATCAATCGATAACACAAAAGCAGTGTCATTTGAATAATCAGAAAGCAAATCTGTAAGCGTTGTGCCATTTCTTCTTACATACACATTGATGGGATTTCCATATATTGGGAGAAATATGGCGTTTCCGAGAATGGCTAAAATAGAAAGAACAATAAAAAAAGAAACCGGACGATTCTTTGTCGAGAAAAACCGGGAAAAAATATAAGCCCAGGGAATATCCTTCTTTGAATTTCCAAGAACAAAAAGGAGTATCCAAAGAAAAAAGCTAATTCCAATCACAAGATATAACAGATACTTAGGGGAATCAGGGATATTAATTAATACGCCTGCACTGATGATGAGAATAATCTGCATCAGGAGGAAAAGAGGGTTAATAATTTGCGGTTCACCTGAGTTAAATCCGTTCTGTCTACTCGAAGTAATTCCCAAGCGGAATATCAAAATTAATAGAAATACGCATGAAACCCAGTCACCGAACAAATTTATGACCGCAAGAATCGCATGTGGTAAGGTAGGCATCCCCCAGGACGAGGCTTTGGTCGTTATCTTTGTTTCAGTCTTAGCCTGAGTGATTTTATATTGACTGACTACACCATCCCAATTTACTGTAACATTTGCGGGAAAATGATTGGCTGTGACAAAAATGGTTACCCCACCGGTCATTGCTTGCTTAAGGGATATACTCTCACCCGGTTGAATTATTATGGATTCTGCTGTTGCGAAACTATTGGAATCAGTACTTTCAATCAGGTTCCCGGCAATATCCGTAATCTTTTGAAACGTGACAGGCGAGGATGTCTTTGGAACCGAGATTATCAAGGTGTGCAGGGTACGAAATGGGGCAAATTGATATGGCAACAAGTACAAAACAACCGTAACCGTTAGGATTGTCCCAACAGTGAGGATAGTATTTATTGTGTTTTTTAAGAAATGATTTACAAAAGAAGGGGAGAATTCAACTAGTGAAAAAAAGAAAAATAAATAAAGGGGGATAAAAATGATAATTTTTCCCAGGTAACTCGTTTGATTGAATTGAAGAAAACGAAAAAAGGTACTTAGCGCCAGGAAAATGGAAATAATTGAGAAAAATAGGAGTAATCTATTCCTTTTCGGGTCTATGGAATTTCTTAAAGACCTTAGGAAACTCATAACACTCCCAAGGAAAATGCTGGAGAAAAGGAGACTTCAGAGAAGTTGAGCAATTTTTATTAACCTAAAGTAAGAATCCATTCTTATACTAGATTTGAGTGAATATATTATAGTCTGCGTAATAATTTTAAGTATTTTTGTTTATCAAGAGATTCTAAAGTACAATCATTGAATGCAAAATGGGCACAAATATCAAATTGGCTATCTTGGTCATTCTATTTATTATGATTTCTTTTACATACTTGGTTTATTGTTGTCGGTAATTGAAAGTGACCTTGTTTCATGCAAACGGGCAGAAGTTGGGTATTAATCAGTTTCGGGAAAGCCGTCAATTACTTTATGTAATATGAGCGGAGAAATAAGTAGATGAAAAACAGCAATCAAAAAGTATTAGTGATCATCCCTGCTTATAATGAAGAAAAAACCATCCGCGAGGTTATCAAACGGATGCCCGATCTCTCGAGCAAAGAGGTAACCCTCATCCCAGTGGTCATCGATGACGGATCGACAGACCGAACAGCAAAATACGCACGCAAATTGGGAGCTGTAGTGATTTCTCATGGTGCAAACCAGGGAGTTGGCAAGTCATTCCATGACGGACTTTCTTATGCACTGGAAAACGGTGCCGATATTTTGGTCAATATTGATGCCGATCTACAATACAACCCGGAAGATATTGTAAAACTGATCCAACCTATTCTTGAAGGGAAAGCTGATTTTGTTACAGCAGATCGTTTTAATGGAAAAACAACTCACCCGAAACGCCCCACCGACATGCCAAAAGTGAAATTTTGGGGGAACCAAAGAATGACCAGATTGGTGAATTCGCTTGCCGGGACGAAATTGGGGGATGTTTCAAGCGGGTTCAGAGCCATCAACAAAGAAGCCATGCTGAATTTAAATCTGACTGGCAAATATACTTACACACATGAAACCATATTGGATCTGGCTTTCAAGAAATTGCGGTTAATCTCTGTGCCCATAGAGGTTAAGTATTACCCGGATCGAAAATCGAAAGTAGCAAACAACCTCTTCTATTACGCAAATCAGACATTGCGAATTATTCTCAAGGCATTTCGAGATTACAAGCCGTTTTACTTTTTTGGATTATTAGCCTCTTTCCCCATGGTCGTGGGAACGGTGATGCTCATTTTCATGTTGATCTATTACCTAATGACGGGTGAATTTACCCCATACAAATTCATTGGCTTAATTGGTATCTATTTGTTTTCAGTGGGGCTCCTATTATTCATCATTGGTTTTCTGGCAGATATCTTGGTTGGTATCCGATTGACTGCTGAAAAACAACTCTACTTACTGAAAAAGAAAAATCTTGACAATTAAGGTCTCATGTCAAAGACCAGCTGGAATGAGCTTACTGCAAAAAAATACCTGGGGGATTACAAAGATTCTTTCTTCGGCTATTCGTTAATTGACCCTATTCGCGAAAATGCAGCATCAGGGGGGATCACCTCAACCCTGGTGATCGATGCTTTCCGGCATAAAAAGATCAACGGAGCTCTCCTTTGCCGATCTTTTGTGGAAGCTAACGAAGTCAAGGCAGAATATTACATTGCCGCTTCAGAAGAACAGATCATCCAATCACTAGGTAGCAAGTATATTGCCACGCGGTTTTCTTCGGATGCTGGGCCATTAATTCGCTCTTTCAAGGGCAAATTGGCCGTAGTGTGTCTGCCCTGCGACTCCTTGATCTTGAACAACTTGAGAAAAAAAGACCCAGAACTCGATAAAAAATTGGTTCTGGTAATCACCCTTTTTTGCGGTCATAGTTCAGAAAAAGAACTTACCCAACTGGTTCTCAAAAAGCTGAATCCACAAGAGAAAGAAATCAAGGATTACCATTATCGCTTCGGACATTGGCGTGGCAATTTGAAACTGGACTTAACAGACGGATCGCAGGTAATCAAACCATTCAGCTATTTCAGCGATTATCAGAATCTTTTCTTTTTCTGTGAGGCAAAGTGTCTGCAGTGTAACGATCAAACAGGATTCTATAGCGACATTTCCATCGGTGATATTTGGTCCATGAAGATGAAAGACAACCCGATCAAACACAACGCCATCCTGGTGCGAACTCTTGCTGGAATGATTGCCTTGGAAGGTATCCAGAATCACGGACTGGCGCATATATTTCCGGTTCCTATCGGAGAGTTGTGTGCTGGACAATCCCGTTCGCTGATATTGCATGCCAACGTGAATGCCCGTGTCTGGGCGGCAAAACACTATAAGATACGTTTGCAACCGACATCTGAAGAAAAAACAACTTTTTTGGAAAAAGCAGTCGCAAACGTGATTCTCTTCAACTACCGTTTTTCGCATTCAAAGGCTGGCAGGAAAATCATCCCAGCCCTTCCCCGCTTTGTAATCAAATTTTATCTCTACGCGTTTAAGGCACTGCAGGTGATGTTGAAACCAAAGCGCATTTACCACACGGTTGGTATCATTGGCGGCTCGATCTGGGGCAACCGCGGCGCGGAAGCCATGCTGGTCACCACCATCGCCAAACTCAAAGAAAAATATCCTGACGCTGACTTCAAAATCTTCTCCATTTATCCTAAAAAAGATCGCGAGCTAATTAACGACCCCAGAATCCAGGTCATGAGCAGCAAACCGACCTCGCTTGTGACTCGGTATTTCCCCTTTGCGATGCTGGATTGGTTGTTCTCGCGCATCGGCATTCACATATGGGTGCCATCAGCGGTGCGGCGTCTGAAGCAGTGCAGCGTCTTATACGATATTGGCGGCATCACTTTTGCAGAACGCGGCATGGTGCTGCTTTATAACATTTTCACGCTATGGCCGGCTATGCTGTTGGGTGTGCCGGTGGTCAAACTTTCTCAGGCAGTCGGACCTTTCAAATCGACAACAAACCGAGTCTTTGCCAAGTTATTCCTGAGCAAATGTAAGAAGCTCTATACGCGTGGTGAGATCTCTCGGGATTTCCTGGAAGGACTAAAACTTAAGAAAGTTCCATCCACACTGGCAGCGGATATCGCATTTTGCTATCTGCCGGAATATTCGCTTTCGGTCGAGAACCCCGAAAAAGTCAAAGAGTTGTCAGATCGACTAGCAGGTATTCGCACTCAAGGGAAGGGCGTGATAATCTTTTCCCCCAGTTCAGTGGTATTGAAAAAAATTAATAGTCCTGTTTATGAGCAAATGATTCTGAATGCAATAAAGAAGATTGATCAACCCGACTATCATTACGTCTTTTTGCCGAGCTCGAACCGTGCTGAAAGTGAGAAATCACAAAATAACGATATTTTCGTCCTCAGAAATATCCGCGTTCTGGCAGAGTCGCAATTGAGCACTGACCTGATGAAACGAATCGACTGGATCGATTGGGACCTGAATACAAAAAGCATTCGTGAGATACTGCAACATGCTAACTTGGTGGTCACATCGAGATTCCATTGTATGATTTCCTCACTCGCGCTTGGTGTCCCAGTTTATGTGATTGGCTGGAGTCATAAATATCAAGAAGTCCTGCGCATGTTCAATTGTGAAGAAGATGCCATTGATTTTAGCAAAGCTAATGGCGAATCGCTGGCCGCTGAGATCATTCGCGTTTTAGCTGTCCAAAAGGAAATTAAGGCAAAGATAAAACAGAATTTACCAGGGGTAACGAAGTTATCACAACTACAATTCGATGAAACGGAAGTCATTTTTAAGTGATCAAAAACAAAATACTGAAAATAGCAAAGTGGCTATGGGCGGTTGCCGTTGTCGTTTTTGTTGGCGTTTATTTTTTTCAGCATCTGCCTGAAGAAATTGAATATCTGAACACCATCCGGATCCCCAACGTTATTTTCTCCGTTTTACTTTTAGTTCTTGGAAAACTAGCAGTGGTCGAACTGGCAAGACAGTCTGTGAAAAGAGGCAACTGGACTCCTTCTTACTTGCAGATGTTTTCCATAGTTACTATTTCTCAACTCGGCAAATATATCCCAGGAGGAATCTGGCATTTTGCAGCCAGGATCAATTCCTATAAAGAAAATTCATTATCAAACAAAAAAACAGCCAAGGTAATGATCCTGGAAAATATCTGGCTGGTTTCCGGTGCAATCGTTTTTGCTTTCTTCATGCTGACGCTTCAACCCCCAACAAACCTCATCTATTCGTTGACAAAATTCTACATATCTCCAACTTTTTGGCTAATCTTAAGAGTTGCTCTCCCGCTGCTTTGGGTGATCGGTCTGGTTATTCTTGAGAAGCTTTTCCCTGTCGAGGGCCATAGCAATCCGGTCAAACGTATTCTTATTCTTCTTCTCGTTCAGACTGTCATCTGGGCAGCCATGGGGAGTAGTTTCTTTTTGGTATTCCAGGAAATCGGTCTTGAAAACTATTGGCTCATTCTTGGCGGTTATACTTTGAGTTGGGTCGCAGGGTATATCGTTATTTTTGCCCCCGGCGGGATCGGTGTGCGAGAATTCGTATTGGTGGCATTGTTCGCAGGGTTGCTCCCGACAGGTCAGATCGCTATTTACTCAGTGGTTCACCGATTGATCTACACTTTTGTCGAAGTGGGACTTGGTGGAATTGGCTTTCTCCTTCAAAAACTTTCGCCTGCTGAAATAAGGATTGAAACGGAATAATAGAGAAAAGATAAAGGATCTTTATTCCTTTCAAGACTTTGCCCCGCAGAATTCATCTATTTACCTCTTTTTTATAGGTTGACGCAAAACCGTCTTTAATTTGCTTGGATCTGCCCGGCGAGGATCTCCCAGGTAAATCTCGTGATGCTTACCATTGCGGACGAAGCCATTTTCATGCATGAAAGCTTTCATTCGGTCGATGGTGATAGGTTCCTCCGAGTAGGGACCGATATGCATCACTTGGATGGAGGTTCCTTCGCAAAACGACTCGAACCTGAGTTTCTTTAATGCTGGGCTCGCGCGTTTCTTTTCCAGTTGGGTCAATGCCTGCTCGAACATTTCGACAGTGATGTGTTCAGGTTGCATCATCATGGCTCTAAACAGCCAGTCATCCGGTTTGCCAAATTCGAAATCATCGTTGGCTACCCACCAGAGAGCTTCCAAGGCCATCACGGTGTAATCGATTGGGTTTTCCTTGCGTAGCTTGGAGGCAAACTTGAGAGTGTAAGACATTCCGTACATCGTCTCCATCGCCTGGGCGAAGTCCTCGGACTGATCGACCTTTTCCCCTTTGTGAACCATGCCATCGATCATGATGAATTTAAATTCGGGGACATCCACAATATCGATCCTTTTGTCCGAGGGAAGATACAGGTTCTTGTATTGTTTGCGAAGATCTATTTTTTCCATATTTCAATCCTTGATTTTAAATGAATTGACACATTTATTTCTCGGTTGGAACCGGTTTGAAGTAAGCTTTCGTGTTTTCGTGGATGGCAGGATTATCCAGTATTTCCTGGGGTGTAAGCCAACAGTACTCACTATGTTGTTCGGGTGGTGGTTCAATAATAGTTGATGTCATATGGATTTCATAAGCCAGAACGATGTAATGGGTGCTGATACCGGGTGCATCCGCAAAGTTATCGGGGTAGAGGTGTTCGTAAACTCCTTTGAAATGAGCCTGTAAGGCTGAGATTTCAACACCCAGTTCTACTTTGGAGATGCGGCACATAGCATCAGTTATGCGTTCGTTCTTTAGAATCTTTCCTCCGGGCACGAACCAGGTATTTTGAGCGGGACGATTCTTTCGTAAACCCACCAGGACTTTTCCATCGAGGTTATATACAATCAGATCGATACTGACGAGCGGAGTATGTTCAACGACCTTGAGAAATTCTTCACGGTTCAGATGTTTAGTTTTCGCCATTGACTAATCCATGTTATCAGAATCTAAGGTTCTGAAAAACCTCTATGCTTGCCAGGGAGGTCTCGATTTTCTCGCAATCCGCTCCGTGATCTTCCACCAGCCACCAGGTGGAAAGAATGGAGTGAGCGATCAACCAATCCTTTACCCTTTTGGGATCGAATCCCAGCATTTCACAAAAGATGGTAATTCTTTTCTCTGTAATTTTCCGCATGGCGACCGGATCCTTGGGATCGATTTCATTCTCCAGAAATGGAGCCAAGTCGAACTCGGGTTCCCCGATGATCCCCTTGGGATCTATGGCTCTCCATTCATTATCCGAGGAGAGAATGTTGTAATGGTGAAAATCACCATGCAACAGCATTTTGGAGGTCTGAGTAGGGATCAGGTCAGCGAACAGGGCTTTTGCCTGGTCGATGAGTTTCGTGGGAATGGGAATCCCTTGGGGAAACAGAGTGGGGATCTTGTTCAAACCCTCTGCCCAATTGAAGATGGACTTGAAATGATGATTCTCGGGTTCAGGACGCCATAACACCTTTAGAACGTTTGCTGCTATCCGGATAGATCTCTCTTCGTCTTCCACAGTGCATAACATGTTTCCTGGTAGCAGCCTTTCCAGTAACAAAGCTCCTCGATCACTGTCGGCTTCCAGTAACCTGACCGCTCCCTGTCCCGCATATATTTTGAGCGCTTCGATCTCGCTGGTCAATTCGAAATTTGGGACCTCAAGTTTCAGTACGGCTTGCCTGCCACCTTGCCGCAGGGCGGGGGCAACATAGTTGATGGATAAATCCTTGAATGGGGATGAAAGGGTCAAATGCCATTCTTGTGCAATTTCATCACACAATTCCGGCAATTGAGACAGCCAGGTATCTCCCCTGGCACCGAAAATACTACGGATGGTGGTAACAAATCTCGGTTCGAGTAGCATGTTTTTCAAGTTCTTAGTCTGTTAATAAGGTGGGGTGAAGATCAGAGTTGGGACTTCAATGTCTCTGCCCAAGCATTGATCTTATCCCATTTCCGGAAATCCCCCTGCAAAGTCCGACTCATTACAAATTTCCAAAATCCTTTGAGCTTTTTGGCGTCCATCACTCCAGCAAATAGTCCGGTGGAAATGGGTTTGATCCCAGGTGCAGCATTATATAGCGGTCCCAGATAACCCTCGGTTTGAACTCGGTTCTGCTGGTTATCCTCGCTCATGTTCAGGCAGGACACAAAAAAGGCAACTTTGAGGTTGAAGATTTCTTTTTTGAATCGTCTTACGAATCGCTTGATATCGGGGTGAGGGCGACCCATGCGAATAGGTGTTCCTAAGATAACGGCGTCAAAACCAGTTAGGGATTTCACATCATGGACAGGCCATACCTCAACATCCAAGGACGGAACTCTCAGGATTTTGGCTATCCCCCCTGCAATCTCTGCCGTGGACCCTGCCCAAGTGGCGTAGGCTATCAGTGCTTTTTTCGGCATCCAATCTCCTCCACAATTTTCAAATCATTTTATCATGCACATCTCATTGCCACTTTCCGGATTGAATTCTCTTGACAAGAGACATGGAGCAATGATATAAATTTTGATTAGTGAATACATGTTCATATTATGAATAGATAATCACCATCGAACGGGTCTTAATTCAGGAGGAAACATGCAAGAGGGAAAAAATCCAGCAACGGTTGGCAGCACCCGCAGGGACCGCCGCATTCATCGCCAGAAGGAAGAGATCCTGCAAGCAGCCGG
>JBGQAS010000202.1:0-4561 GCA_041494435.1 Anaerolineaceae bacterium
CCCGACCGGTCCAGTAACTTTCAGCTACTTCACCAATGGAACCTGCACAGCTCCGGCTGCCGGCACCTCGAGCACATTTACCTTAAGCGGGGGTACGGTTGACGGTACAACATTCACCCAGACGCCTGCTACTGTGGGTAGCTACTCATTCCAGGCAACGTACAGCGGGGACGCGAATTACCTGAGCGGAACGAGTCCTTGTGAATTGCTCACTGTTGGCAAAGCCAGTCCGACGATCGGGACGAGCCTGTCCTCGAGTAACATATCGGTGGGTGGCTCGGTGCACGACAGTGCGACCCTGACGGGTGCCACGGCTACGGCAGGTGGTACCGTGACATATACGGCCTACAGCAACAGTCTATGCACGCTGGGGGCCCAAGACGGTGGGACGAAGACGGTGGCTGCCGGGGTAGTACCGGATTCGGATTCTTTGACGTTCAACGCTGCCGGGGACTACAACTGGCAGGCGGTATACAGTGGCGATGGCAACAACGCTGGCGCCACCAGCACTTGTTTGAATGAGCACTTAGTGGTGGGTAAGCTCACTCCGACAGTGATCACGTCCATTTACGATGATACAAACGATGTGAATGATGTCAGTTTAGTGGATTTCGGTGTCACGGTATATGATCTGGCAACGGTTTCGAGCGACGCCGTCGGATTACCTGCGCCAACCGGTAAGGTCAATTTCAGTTTCTATAACACCATTGGCTGCACTGGACCGATGAGCGTTGACCTTGACCAAGCCTTGGTCGGTGGGGTAGCTCAATCTACCAGCCACGGTCCGCTCACTGCGGGTGCCTATTCCTTCATGGCACATTACAACGGAGATGTGAACTACTCCGCGCTGGATTCAGCGTGCGAGCCATTAACCGTAAACGCTCAAGGACTGTTTGATCCGCCCTTTGGGATCAAGACGGTGAATGCTCAGGGTGTGCCTGTGCTAATCTGGACAATGGTATGGATCAATAATGGCAACCATGTGCCCATCGCAGCCGCAGTCCATGATCCGATTCCAAGTGGTACCACGTATGTTGCCGGATCCCTGACTTGTACACCTTCGGGAACTTCGACGACGAGTACCTGTGAGTTTGAAACCACCAGCATTACTTTCCCAAAAGGCAGGATCGTGTGGTCGGGAATCATAGGAGATGACTTTGGCGCAACCACGGCTTTAGCTGCTGCCAATGAAGTGACCATTGTGTACAGTGTCACAGTGAGCAGCTCTGTTAACAGCGTTAGAAACATCGCGACCATAGATTCTGATTTGAACGGTAATGGAAGCACCAACGATCCAGGTGAACAGAATGTATTTTCTGCTTCAGCTCGTTGGGCTCGCTTTGGCGGACCCTCCATTCCGGGAACTGGCTTTGCGCCTGGCCAGCTGACCTTCCTGCCAACCCACGTGGTGGATTATAAGGGTTTGGGTGATCTCACCCTTGAGGTTCCTGCGCTTGGGATCAACATACCCATCATCGGCGTTCCACAAGAATCTGATAAAGCCTGGGATGTATCCTGGCTGGGTGGAGATGCCGGGTGGTTGGCGGGTTCAGCCTTCCCCACCGTGAATGGCAACTCTGTTCTGACAGCCCACGTCTACGATGCCAATGGCAACCCAGGTCCCTTCGTGAACGTTAGCAAGTTGAAGTGGGGCGACAGGGTGATTATCGATGCTTGGGGTACTCAATACACTTATGAAGTGCGCGAAGTTCTCCAGGTCAATCCCGATGATGTTTCAGCGATGATGAAGCACCAAACCTCCCCATGGCTCACTCTGGTCACCTGCCGCGGCTATGATGAGAGTTTGGATTCTTACCTTTACCGCGTTCTGGTACGGGCAGTTCTTGTGAGTGTGAAGTAACAATAAAGAGACCTGGCTGAAAGCCAGGTCTCTTTTCTAACTCAAGTTTTGATCAAGATATTCTCTCTATTCAGCTGCTGCGCTCTGCTTTGCTTTGATACCTGCCAAGAGTTTCGCATGGCTGGCACGAGTGATTGGGTACCAGATGAGCAATGGCAAGCTCAGGATGAGGACGATCGCCGGGACGGGTCCAAAAAACAGCCGGATGCCGAGGAAAAGGGGATTAAGCTTGAAAAGATAGAAGTCCAGGTAATTCGCCAAACAGAGGTTAATGATGAGTGGAAAACCCAATTCTCGATCAAGATAGATCTGGGGAAGGGGTTAAACAAGCGGGAGCAGGTACTGCTTTATAACGCAGCCCGAACTTGCGAGGTCAGCAGGATGATCAGCGGATCGATCCAATTCGAATATCAGGTAGTTTGAACCCATTTAGTCACACCTGGGCAAGGATAATCCGTATTTCTTGCCCAAACTTCCTAATAGATAAAACCCGAAAATAAAATAGGCAATTTCGCATAGTCAAAAAGGTAAAAAACACCTGCCTGAATGAAAAAAATGCATTCAGGCAGAAGAAATTACATACTTAGTGGTAGAAAGATTACATTCCCGCCATCCAGGCGATGCTGATGGTCCCGGGTCCTACATGTGCGCCAACCGCAGGACTCACCTCGGAGAGAATGCCTTCTGTAGTGTTCATTTCTTTATTCAACCTGGTTAGCAACTCTTTGGCTAGATCCCCTTCCAGGGCGTGAAAAACAGAAATTCGAACGGGTTTTTTATCACCAATTGCCGTTTTTACCATCTGCACCATCTCTTCGATGGCTTTCTTTCGGGTGATGGCGGATCCTGCAGCCTCAATTTTCCCCTCCCGGATCTGCAAAATGGGTTTAATGCTCAAAGCAGCACCCAAAAGACGTTTTGCCCCGCCAATTCGCCCGCCTTTATATAAATATTTCAGGCTATCAACAACGAAATACACTCCAATATGCTCATACGCCATTTCTGCTACTTTTTTGCATTCCGCCAGGGATGCACCCTTTTCAGCTGCTCTCGCAACTGCCAATACCTGGAAGCTCAATGCCATCGAAACCAGGCAGGTATCCAGGATCTCCACATTGTCATTTTTGAGCTGCTCTTTGGCTGCCAATGCGCTCTGGTAAGTGGCTGAAATTCCCTTTGAAATGGGCAAAACAATGACCGATTTGCCCTTGTCAAGCTCTTTTTGAATGGCCACGACAAAATCGTTTATGGGAACCTGGCTGGTAGTGGGTAGGGTATGGGCATTCTTTAACTTGACATAGAAATCATTGGCGGAAATATCGATCCCATCCAGGTAGCTCTTTCCCTCCCAATGCAGGGTCAGGGGGATGACAATGATCCCATATTTTTTCACAAATTCATCCGGTAAATAAGCACTTGAATCAGTAATAATTGAAACACCCGCCATTTTTTCCTCCAGGATTTATAGATAAATTTTATCCGTTTCATGCAGCCTTAGGCAATATGTCTAAGGTCATATTTGCCTTAGAAAAGGAAAACAAATTAGCGGAACAACTGTTTGGGTTAAAAATTTGAACGATCAAAGCAAATTTAATTTGTGAGCTGAAATATTTACAAACAAACTGCAAACCTGGAATACCAATTCCGCCGTGTTCATTCAAGAGTTTTATTCCCCTTTTGGGCTGTCTTCTTTCTTTTTAATCCCCTCATTGGATATTTTTCGCTCTTCTACATAGCGCCTGGGCATGGCTAAAGACGACCATCCCCCAGCTTCCTGGAGCACAAATGGATCGGTGCCGTATTTAGCCGCTGAAGTAGCCCAAAAATGGCGGCAATCGTGCGCGGAAAGGCCTGAAACGCCGATTCCTTCACCCAAGGTACGGACACGTTGGGTGATTGCCCGCTCTGTCATCCCTTGGTGACCAAGCGAATTATCTTTAAGGCTAACCCGAAGCAATTTCCCCTTTTCTGGTAGATCTTTGAAGTTGGCGCAAGCTCTGGCAGCTTGAAGGGTATCAGCGGATAGTCGATGCGTTTGTTGTTTTCCAACTTTTGGCCTGAAAAAACACAGCATACCCGTCTGCAGGTCGATATTTTCAACCAAAATTCCGGCTACTTCGCCAACTCGAAGCCCGTGATCGAGTAATAGACACATTAATAAGGCATCCCGGCGACCTTGGGGTGTATTTGGTTGGTCTTTCAAGGCTTGGGCTTGATCATGACTGAGTTTTACCGGGTTAGCTTTCTTCAATCCAATCCGGGTTAGTGGTGCCCGTTTTAGGTCCACCCTGCGTTGTTCCCTCAAACTATACCCTTTTACTGCCTGGATCAGAGCATATTCTTCCGCACTCAAGATACCTGCCTGAAAAACCAATCTAGCATAGGTTTTTACGGTTGAAAGCCGGACGTTGACTGATTGGATGGCGTAACCTTCTTGAAGTTGCCACTTAATGAAGGCTTCCACGAGGCCCCAGGTGATTTCCTTCCAGGAATGTGGGTCCAACGCAAGATCACCTGGTTTAAGCCCAAGAATTCCTAGAAAATGAGCAAAAAGTGCCAAATCCGCATCTTGCCGGCGAAGAGTTTGAACTGCCCGGCGGGATCGGTATTCTTCCAAGCGGTGACGAGCAGCAGCCTGGTTTGCGGTTTTCCCAATCTGGATCTCCTTTTCATTCTCGGGAAGGAGGGGCTGGTAGGGGA
>JBGQAS010000124.1:0-6194 GCA_041494435.1 Anaerolineaceae bacterium
ACCCGTTTCCGTCGGTGAACTGGCTGATTGCCTGGGAAAAAAGAATCCTGAAGTTGAAAAGGCATTAAAAGAACTGGATGAATATTTCCTAAAAGAAAAAAGAGGAATCAGGCTGCAATGGCATGCCTCCAAAGTGCAACTAACCAGCGCTCCGGAGCTTGCCAAACTCGTGGAGAATTTCCTGGGGTTGGAAGCTACCGCCCGGTTTACACGAGCCAGCCTGGAAACCCTGGCGATCATTGCCTACAAACAACCTATCACCCGACCAGGCATCGATGCCATCCGAGGGGTCAACAGTGACGGAGTTCTGAAAAGCCTGCTTTCAAAAGGTTTGATCGAAGAAGCCGGCAGGACAGAAGGACCTGGCAGACCAATTCTATTTGCGACAACATCTGACTTCTTGCAACATTTTGGCTTAGCCATGATTCAGGAACTACCTCCCTTTGAAGAAGAAACCATAGTTCCTCCTGAACAACCCAATCCAGTATTGAAAGACTAAAACCTATGAAAGAACGAGTACAAAAAATCCTGGCTGAAGCTGGTTTTGGCTCCCGCCGTTCCTGTGAATTGCTGATCACTGAAAAACGTGTACAGGTGAATGGGCAAGTGATCAAACTTGGAGACAAGGCTGATCCTGAAACGGATTTAGTCCTGGTTGACGGCAAAAAGATCAAATTAATCCGTGAAAAGGTTTATATAGCCCTGCATAAACCCAGAGGATATCTTTCGGACCTTGATCCCAAGGACCCCCGGAAGACAGTTTTCGATCTCATTCCGCCTATTCCACACTTGTTTTCAGTCGGTCGGTTGGACTTGGATAGCGAAGGCTTGATCTTGCTGACGAATGATGGTGAACTTGCCAACCATTTAACCCATCCACGCTATGGACATGAAAAAGAGTATTCCGTTTTTGTCATCCATCGACCAGACGATGAACAGCTTCGAACATGGAGCAGGGGTGTGGTGATGGAGGATAAAACAAGGACGCTACCGGCAAAAGTCACTTTGGTGAAGTACGAAAAAGAAGGCGCCTGGCTAAAGATCATCATGAAGGAAGGAAAGAAACGTCAAATCCGTGAAGTGGGCAAGCTTATAGGATTACCCGTTGACCGGATCATCCGTACCAGGATCAATACCCTCGAATTGGGGAATTTGAAACCTCGCCAATGGAGAAACTTGACGAGGTCTGAAGTTCAACTACTGAAAAAAGAAAAGAAATAACTTCCCGACTATCTCCTAAATTGGGGAAATTACTTTGGTAAAAAATTTTCCAATTTCTGGATTTCTTCCAATTCAGAAGCCTGGAGATTTTTTTGTTTTCGAATTTGATCCTTGACTTTGTCTATCCTCACCAGTTCCATTTCGGGATCCTTGCTGTCGATTTCGGTCTCGGGGTTGATCAAGATCATCATTTTATTTGGTTTGGGAAGATCCTTTAGGGTTGGGTTCTCAAGTTTGAATTTTTCCCATTTCTCATCGAGGAGCTTCACAGCTTTGCGTAGATCTCCAACCTGGTCTGAGGTCAATAACCGACGCAAGAATCCACCTTGTTTCTTATTCTTCCACTTCAAGCTGGTTTCGTCGAAATAGATAATCCCATTGGCATCGACCATCTCAAACAGCCAGATTCCTGAAGGGCCGACGAGCATGAAAGGCAATGGGGAAGAATAGTTGTAGAAGTTAAACTCGTTGGGCAAACCCTTCAAAGCAGCCATCAACTTCTCATCCTGTCGGGGTGAGGTTCCCCAACGGATGTTCATTCCGGAATTAACCCGGAAAAGTACATATCCAATAATCAAGATGATGACTGCCAGAATCAAATTCGGCAGAGTATTGGGAGTTCCGATGGAGACTACAAATCCCAAACCCAGTACGATCAGGGATGCATACAAAGTGATCTTGGTGATTTTTACATTTTTCGCGATCTTTTTTTCATCCGAAACTACTTTCATGTTTACCTTCTTTAAAAATTAATTTGTGGAAATGGATTGAACAGCCTTTTCCAAAGCTGGCAGGAAACCGGCGTCGACGGCTCGCTTTGCCAATTTCATGGCTGAAACCAGCGCTTTGGCATCCGAGCGGCCATGCCCTACGAAGACATAGCCATTGATACCGATCAGCATCCCTGCGCCGATTTCGGCAGGGTCCATAAGTTTGAATAAAGATTTGAATGCGGGCATCAACAACAAACCACCGAATTTTCGGATAGGTCCATGAATCTCTTTCTTTAGGATTGAACGAATGAAACGACCGACGGATTCGCTGCTTTTTATGAAGATATTCCCTGTAAAGCCATCGGTGACAACGATATCCGCAGCACCTGCATACACTTCCTTGGGTTCTGTGTTACCGATAAAATTCAGGTTTTGCTGTTTTAAAAGAATATGGGTATCCCTAACCAATTGATTTCCCTTGGTATCTTCTTCCCCATTCGATAACAATCCAATGCTGGGGTTTTGAATTCCCAACACGGTTTCTGCATAGATTTTGCCCATGCGGGCAAAATCCAGCAGGAATTCAGGGCGGCAATCCGAGTTGGCGCCCATATCCAGGAATACAGTCCGTTTCCCAGCCTGGTTGGGAAGAGTGGTCAGCAGGGCAGGGCGAACGATCCCGGGCATTTTATGCAAAATAGCGGTTGCATTGAAAAGAGCCGCACCTGTATTTCCAGCGGTCACAAATGCACTTGCTTTGCCATCTTTCACCAGGTTAATCCCCACTGCCATGGAATTATTGGGTTTGGTCCGGCTGGCTTCAACCGGATGGTCGTGCATTTCCAAGGCATCCTGGGCATGGATCAACTCGACATCTGCATGGTTCTTATTTAGATTTGAAAGCTTATCTCCAAGCAATTCTTTGTTACCCACCAGCAGGATCTTCTCCTTCAGTTCCTGGGCAGCGTCGATCGAAGCCTGTAACTCCGGTTCGGGACAGGTATCGCTTCCCATTCCATCCAATACAATTGCCATTCCATCCTCCATTTCAGTATTTCCTTGACAGGGGTTCTCTGCCGGTTATAATAACTCTGTTTTGCGCTGGTGCTGGAACTGGCAGACAGGCATGGTTGAGGGCCATGTGCCGCAAGGCGTGAGGGTTCAACTCCCTCCCAGCGCACAAAATCGTCTTCACGGCGATTTTTTAATTAGTGTTTTATTTTATCCCAAGAAGGGAAATAGCGTTTTGCATTGTTAAGTTACTGATCTCTTCTTCCGTCTGACCGGTAATTTCAGCGATGTGTTTGCATATAATAGGCAAATAGCCAGGTTCATTCCTCTTGCCGCGATAAGGTTTGGGGGCAAGCACCGGTGAATCAGTTTCCAATACCATCCTGGGTAAAATTTGTGACACCATCTTCTGAAGCTGAATTGATTTCGGAAAAGTGATAATCCCGCCAATGCCAATATAAAAATGATTCAGTTCAGCAAATTCCAGAATCTCATAATCGCCTCCAAATGCATGGAATACACCCCTGAGGGGAGATTTGGAAGCAGAAGTTTGGATAATTTCTGCCAATATTTTCAATAGCAGATCTGTTTCACCGCGATTATGCAGCAAGACTGGCTTTTGACTCGCCTGAGCCAATTCGAGCTGTGCCCTCAAACGAATTAACTGTTCATCCAGCGACGCTTCCGTGCGATATTGATCCAAGCCAATCTCACCAATGGCGATCACTTTCGGATGAGTGGATAATTCTTCAAATTCTTTTGATATCTGTGAATTCCATTTTCCTTCTTTATGGGGATGAAAGCCAATGGCTGCATATATGTTCTGATATTTTTCACTTATACGGATCGCTCGCCTGCTGGTGAGCAGGTCCAGTCCAGGGATCAAAATATATTGGACTCCCCGGTCAAAGGCCCGTTGAATGACGGAATCCAAATCCTCACGGAATTCATCAAGACATAAATGACAGTGAGTGTCAAAGAGAATATTCAATTATTGCAGACCCGCAATTTTCAACCCGTCATTTAGGATATCCTGGACGCAATCTTCCCGGGTGGTCTCGCAATAAACTCGCATGATTGGTTCGGTGCCGGAGAAGCGGATCAACATCCAGCCGCCATCTTCCAAATTGAATTTGTAACCGTCAGTTGTATCCAACCCGGTGACTTTCAAACCCCCAACCGTGGCAGGGTTAGCAGCCAGAATGCTTTTTTCGCGGGCAGAACGATCTCCAGAGAACGCGCGGTCTACTCGATCGTAGTAGTGAGGTCCAACCTTCTGGAACAAAAGATCGATGAGCCCAGTGGGGGTTTTCCCAAGGCGGACCATCATATCCAGGATATACAAACCAGCCAGGATGCCATCCCGTTCAGGAACGTTCCCGCGGAATGCGTATCCACCGGACTCTTCACCACCGATCAAAGCGTTTGTTTCGAGCATCTTGGGAGCTACATATTTGAACCCAACACCTGTCTCATAGACAGGCACATTGTATATTTGGCCCAATTTGTTGAGCATACTTGTTGTGGAAAGCGTTTTTACAATGGCACCGCGTTCGTGGCGCACTTCAAGGAAATAGTATGCCAGGAGACCAAAAACTCTCAGCTGGTTTACAAATTCACCCTTTTCGTCGCCTAGACCTAATCTATCGGCATCCCCATCGGTGATCAAGAGAGCATCTGCTTTTTCCTCAAGCATAACTTGCAGCCCCACATCGATGTTTGGCGGGATGGGTTCAGGTCGTTTCATTTCAGGGAAAATGGGATTACGTATATTGTGGATTTCATGGATCTGAATTTTGTATCCATTCAATAATCGAGGAAACCAGCCGGCTCCATTTCCCCACATGGTATCCACCACTATTTTCAAAGGTGCTTCTTGGAGAGGCTTGAGATCGATCAAATCATGTAGATGCTCAATGTAGGCTGGAGCAGGGTCAAACATTCTCAAAGAACCGTTGGAAATTGCTTCATCCGCACTAATGCGTTTTATTCCAGTTTCATCATCCGGAATATATGACTCGATCTCCTTCAATCCTTCGGGGTCGATCGCACCGCCGTGATAATCGCGGACCTTGAAACCGTTATCGGTTGCAGGATTATGGGATGCAGTGATATTGATGGCACCCGAAGCTTTTTTATCTATAACAGCATAAGCGATTACTGGGGTAGGGGTGGCTTCTTCAGTTATGTATACTTTCAGGCCGTTCCCGGTGAGGACCTCGGCAGCTGCGCGGGCGAAATTTTCCGAATGGAAACGTTTGTCATACCCAATGACAAACCAATCTCCCTTCTTGCCTTGTTTCAACATGTAAGTCGCAAAACCCTGGGAACATCTGCGGACGTTGTCAAAGGTGTAATTCTCCGCGATATATCCTCTCCAACCATCAGTTCCAAAAACGATTTTTGTTATCATCAAATCTCCATTTTCTTCCCCTAAATCTTAATTATAATCGGACTTGATTTTCGAGCCATTTTTCCAAAATGTTATAATCCCATTCGTCAATAGGAAAGATAAGAGAAATGAAACCAATTTACCTGGATTATGCAGCAACGACTCCGATGAACCATCGAGTCTTGGAGTCCATGCTGCCATTCTTTGAAGTTAAATTTGGCAATCCTTCCTCATCGCATTTCTTCGGGCAAAAAGGGGAGGGAGCCGTTGAAGATGCGAGGGTATTGATTTCCAGGGCACTGAATTGTCAACCCGAAAACATCATTTTCACCAGCGGAGGAACAGAAAGTGATAACCTGGCCCTAAGGGGAACATCCTTATTTGCCAGGAGATCCAAAGGGGCAAATCGGATTCTGACCACGCCCGTGGAACATCCAGCAGTTGCCAATACCGTACGTCAGTTGTATGAGGTTTTTGGGTTTGAAGTGGATTACCTGCCCGTGGATTCCTTCGGGATGGTCAATCCAGATGATGTTAAGAAGAGTATTAAGAAAGATACCGCCCTTGTTTCAGTGATCTATGCAAACAATGAAATTGGCACCATCAATCCAATCAATGAAATTGGAGCAGTGTGCAGATCGCATGAGGTTCCTTTTCACACAGACGCCGTTCAGGCCGCGGCTCACCTTGCAATTGATACTCAGGCAGAAAATATCGATCTCTTAACCATTGGAGCGCACAAGTTCTATGGTCCCAAAGGTGTGGGTGCGTTGATCAAAAAACCCACCATACAACTCTTTCCTACTCAAACTGGCGGAAGCCAGGAACAAGGATTGCGTGCCGGCACCCATAATGTC
>JBGQAS010000233.1:0-4174 GCA_041494435.1 Anaerolineaceae bacterium
ACCGCCATAGGGAAGTGCATCCGGGAAAACCTTGGTGACGGTCTCGGTGAGCTGCCGGAACGGTGCGGAGGGTATTGGAGCAAGATAAAGGAAATCTGGGAAGCGACGCGATTCCACAAAAGAAACTGTAAAGGCGGGGATTTTTATGAATAGCTCGCCCAAGGTCGCGATAATTTCATCTGCCAGTTGATCGGGAGATTTGAAGGGAAACAGGATGGTTACATGCGCCGGCAGACCATTGGCAGCGGACGGATCATACCGCTTGCGGAAAGTTTCGACGAGGCGTTCCGCTTCGGGGACCAGGACTACGAGCGCCGATTCGCTTGTCATAGTTGTTAATCTTGATGACTGAAGTATATAGCCAATTCCCTGATAAGACTTTTTTCAAAAGATCCTCGCCACCTGACCCCTTACAGGGCGCGAAAATCGGGAGGTGCGCTGCGCAGCCAGGTCATCGGCATGGAGCGGTTGGGGAGGGGTTTACGGTCAGGGGAGTCCGATGAAGGTGGCACGATCTAAAATTCTTCTACAAGGAGTCTTACTTAAAACCTAGCGGATAAAGGTTCAAATCCTATTCACATACATTTTTGCTTTACCTGCCGGTTCCATCTTGCTTCGATTGCGAAAATTTCGCCCAGATGTCTCACGTTGTCTAGTAATGCCATTTGTATACACTGATATATTGTGTATTCCCCATCAAAACCTGCTCCTGGCGTTTGCAATTTTTCCATGGAGATACTTGCCAGATACTCTTTGACTGAATCGTAAACCTCATCCAAATATTCAAGCACTTGTTCCCTTTTCAATTGTGGTATCGCAGTTACTTCTTCTTGTGTGTATCCGGTAAGCATTCCCCATCCATTTTGACCTATACCGCGAGGATCATAGCCCGTTTGCTCCTCCCAGCCATTTCGAAACCAACATTCTTCTTCTGGCAAGTCCCCTTTGGCTTGTTGTGTTAGAAAGACATCAAAGATTCGAGCCATATGCCAAATCGTGATTGTAATGCTGTTAGCTTCAGACTCAGGTTTCCAAAGCACACAATCATCGCTCATTTTACTAAGCCCACGATGTAAACGTCGTCTATTATCTTCAAGTAGATCAATCAGTACTTCGTTTGGATTCATCACGTATTAGAGCCTATTTACTCGACGATTCTTCTTGGGCAATCGACCTTATCGTGTGCCTGGAACCTAACGGAGAAAGATTCAAGTCCTACGAGTGTACATTTTGATATCAAACAAACGTTTTATCTTATTGAGATGCAATCTCGATTCTACCATTTGGTAGATAATTGGATTTTACATTTATTAGATACTGTTTTCGATCCTCTCCACCTTTATCTGATAAAAAAATTTGCTCACAATAAATCGCTATATCTTCAATGATCCTTTCAGAGCGATAATACGCAATCGCGATTGGATCAACCTTGGTTTGACCATACCCCTGATAGAATAAAGTCTCTTCTTCCTGTGACGTGTGTCCAGTTCCTACCAGTCCTCCACCGACAAACATCAAATCACGTTCTTTGGGGGCAAAAATCAATGTATCCCAATCAACCATGTAAAAATCACCATTGTCTTCAATCAGAAGGTTCCAACCATGGATATCTGCGTGACACAAAATAAATTCAAGGGGTTGCTTATTGAGCTTTTGGGCCAAGATTTCTGACCGTTGGACAAGATTAAGCGTTTCATCTCGCTTACTTTTCAAAAAGGCAGCCATTTCCGCTGCCACAGGTTCATCAAAAAGATCTTCATTAACCAGCTTAAGAAATTTTTTTACCTTATTGCGCCAGTGGGGAGAAAATTTTTCCCTGTGAATATTTTTTGTCATTGAAGGTGGGATTTCAGCTGTGTGAAACCTTTTTAGGGCAGCTCCAAATTCGATCCACTGTCGATCCGATAAATTAATTTCGAAACCATCATGCCCTTTAACAAAAGGGTAAAGTGATACTTTATAGGGATATAGTTTCGCCCAAAGTTGTCCAGTTCGAGTTGTCAGAGGTGGGATAATCTGCTTGATACCCAAATCGCTAAGAAATCTTGGAACCGTTACGGAAGCTTCTGTAAACTCCCCTCGCCTTAACTTTACAAAGTAAACTTTTTCATCCCTTGTAATAACACGATATGCAGCAGTATTCAGATCAGCACCAACAGGAAGAAAAGTAATTGTATCAACGCTTAATTCATATTTATTCTTTAAACAAGCGATAATTTTTTCTTCCTTAAGAGGATGTTTTTCAAGCATTGTATTTAGAATTTTATCTTACTTTAATTTTTTATCTGTAAGACAGCTGATAACCTGGCGGTTACGAGTTCAACCTGTGGCGAGGAGTTCCTTCAGCCTGGGATGGTCCTTGTAAAAACCCCGGTAGCTCTCGGGCAGCTGCGCCGCGATCCGGCACATCACTTCATCCGTCCAGCGCAGCAGGTCCTCAGTCCGGTGAAGAGCATTGATCGCCGGGATGGAAAGTGCTTTGCCGAACCGCGCGATCATGTGCGGTTTGCGAAAAGTGAGCAGCTTTTTCACCCCGGTTTCCGTCCCGTAAACACCCACAGGCACGATGGGTGCACCCGATTTGAGAGCCAGGAGTATCACCCCCGCCTTGCCTTGCAGCAGACCGTGTGTCTTGGAGGACCGGGTACCTTCGGGGCTGATCCCCAACGCAACACCTTTTTGTAAAGCTTCACTGGCAACATGAATTGCCCCAAAATCAGCGATCTCACGGTCGATCCAGATGGGGCCGATGGAGTTGATGATCCAGTTCAACACAGGGTAGGTGAGATATTTGGTCGCTACCAGGCCGGTAAGGTCCTTGCGCACCGGGTTGCCCAATAGCAGGGGGATGTCCAGGCGGCTGAGGTGGTTGGTGGCAATGATCACCGGCCCTGTAGGGGGAATATTCTCAGTGCCAAGATATTCAGCCCGGGTGATGTGGTTCATCAGCCACGAAATAAGGTTGCGCATTTTTTCACGTTGCATAGTTGCTCGCGTTGTCAGTTATTTGGAAATCTCATTATATAACACTCCAGTTTTCCAAATGATACTTTTCAATCAATCTTGACAATTCGGACAGGATTAGCCCAATAAATGCTATAATTTTCGGCATTCCTTTCTAAAAGAGAGAATATGGATAATACAATCTGGGTCGCATTCATCACGGGTCTCACGGCAGGCGGATTGAGCTGCATGGCGGTTCAGGGTGGGTTGGTGACCAGTTCGCTCGCCAATCAGATCGAAAAGGATATCCAGGATAACCAGACAAGGCGGCACGGGCATCACCATTCCCCACGCAAACCGGTCCAGGTGGCACGCCCGATCGTGGTGTTCCTGCTGGCAAAGCTGGTGGCGTACACCCTGCTCGGGTTCCTGCTGGGAGGTTTGGGTTCGGTGTTCTCGCTGACCCCCGTGGTGAGGGGCATCCTGCAAATTGCCATCGCCGTCTTCATGATCGGCAACGCCTTGCGCATGCTCAACGTCCATCCCATTTTCCGCTTCTTCAGCTTTGAACCTCCCCATTTCATCACCCGTTTCATCCGGCGCAAATCGAAAGAAGGGGGTTCCCTTTTCACCTCCGTGTTCATGGGGTTGCTCACCGTCTTCATCCCTTGCGGGGTGACCCAATCGATGATGGCCCTCGCGATTGGGACAGCCAACCCAATGACAGGCGCTGTCATCATGTTCGCTTTCATCTTGGGCACCAGCCCGGTCTTTTTCGCGCTCACCTTCCTGGCAACGAAGCTTGGCGCCCTCACCGAGAAATATTTTGTCAAGGTGGTGGCGGTGGTATTGCTGCTGCTCGCCATCTTCACCTTCGATACGGGGTTGAACCTGGTGGGATCCCCGGTTTCGATCACCCGGCTTGCCCAGGATATCTTCAACCCAAGCTCCGAGACAACAACGACAGTTGCTTCTGCGGGTCCCGCCTTTCCAAACTTTGGCCCTAACCTTGAATCCGGAACGGCTACGCAAGCCCCAGGGCTGGCCATGCCATTGGCGGGGGAGGTCAACCTGAATGTGACCAACAGCGGGTATAACCCTCGCGAGTTGAAAGCTCCCGCGAACCAGGACCTGACCCTGAACCTGATCACCGACAACACCACTTCCTGCTCGCGCGCGTTCGTCATCCCGGCATATAATTTCTCGGTGGTGCTGAAGTCGAGCGGGGTGG
>JBGQAS010000198.1:0-4707 GCA_041494435.1 Anaerolineaceae bacterium
ATGATCTGTTGTCCTTTTTTCAATTCGGTGGAGGAAAGGATGGAAGATTCCACAATCGATATCATTTGCTCAACGGATTGCGCCACCGGCACCAGGAAGGGTTGCACCCCCCACATGATGCCCAGCTTGTGATACGTGGTTTCATTGGGGGTAAAGGTTAATATGGGTACTTCCGGCCGGGCTTTTGACATTAATAAGGCCGTTTTTCCCGAAAGGCTGAAAACAGCAATAGCAGTTACGTTCCTATCATGAGCAAGGGCGCGGGTGGCACTTACCATAGCAAGGGCATCATCCTGGATAATTGCAGTGGAAGGGGTTTCACAATGTCCCCATTCATCGAAATGATTCTCTGCTTCTTGAATGATGCCATCCATCATTTTGATGGATTCAACCGGGTAATTGCCTGCCGCTGTTTCACCAGAAAGCATAACTGCATCGGTGCCATCGAAGATGGCATTGGCGACATCGCTTGCCTCAGCACGGGTTGGGCGGGGATTATTGATCATGGATTCGAGCATCTGGGTGGCGGTGATCACCACCTTGTTCTGCTGGTTGGCTTTTTCGATGATCATTTTCTGAATTATCGGAACTTCTGAAGGAGAAGTTTCAACTCCCAAATCACCGCGAGCGACCATGACTCCATAAACATTCTGGAGGATTTCATCCAGGTTGGTGATGGCTTTGGGGCGTTCCAATTTCGCAATGATAGGCAGATCCTTTTTCTTTGGATCGATCTCCTCGATTGCTGCTTTGACCACCTCAATATCGTGGACAGTTTGTACGAATGAAATAGCAAGCATATCAATGTTTTTTTCAAGCCCGAATTTCAAATCCTCGCGATCTTTGTCTGTGAAAGCAGGGATCTGCAAATCTGCACCAGGTAAATTAACCCCTTTTTGTGATGTCAGCTTTCCTCCCAGGATCACCTTGGCTCCAATAACATCATTCATGAGCGAGGTCACCTGGACTTCCAAACGACCATCATCGAATAATATGCGGCTTCCAATAGAAAGATGACGAATCAAATCGGGGACGTCCATGGGTATCGTGAGCAAATCCGATGCAGCAGTCTGACATTGCTCAACTGTGCACATCCTCACCAAAGAACCCGGGATGAGATTTACCCCATCTTCCGGAAGAATGCCAACTCTCAATTTGGGTCCCTGTAAATCCTGCAGGATGGTGATCGGTTTATTCAATTGACCGGATATTTTGCGGATCAAATCGAGCCGTTTTGCATGCTCCTCATGCGTTCCGTGAGAAAAATTGAACCGGGCCACATCCATGCCAGCCAGGATCATTTTCTCCAGAATTTCTTCGGAATCACTTGCCGGGCCGAGAGTAGCTACAATTTTCGCTTTTCGTGACATATCGATATCCGTTAGAGGTAATTCAATTCCTTGGCTTTAGCGGTCAATTCCTCGCGGAATTGGGGATGAGCGATGGAGATCAGTTCTTTACATCGCTGTCTAATGGTTTTTCCATATAGATCCACCATGCCATACTCGGTGACCACATAATGGACATGGCTGCGGGTGGTATCTACGCCGGCTCCGGGTTTTAGCATCGGAACAATTCGGCTGATATTCGTCCTGTCACGCAGAGTGGTGAAGCTGGGCAGGGCAATAATTGGCAAACCACCTTCGGATAAAGATGAACCATAAATGAAGTCCATCTGACCACCAACACCGCTGTAGAACTTCGGACCGATGCTATCGGCACACACTTGGCCGGTTAGATCTACCTCAATGGCTGAATTGATAGCAACCATGCATCTGTTTTGTGCGATGACGAAGGGATTGTTTACATATTCCGTGCGATGCAATTCCACCAAGGGATTATCGTTGACCCATTCATAGAGTTTTCTGGTCCCAATAATGAATCCCGCTGTGATCTTGCCATTGTTAATGGTTTTCAAGGCGCCGTTGATCACACCGGTTTCCACCAGGGCAAGCACGCCATCCGAGAATAGTTCAGAATGGATCCCCAGGTTCTTTTTGTGTTTCAAATGCTTGAGCACTGCATCGGGGATGGCACCTATACCAGTTTGAAGGGTTGCTCCGTCAGGAATGCGCTCGGCGATGAATTGGGCAATTTTTTCGTTGATGACCGGGTCGCCTTCTTCACCCATAGCCAGTTCTGCCATTGGATAGTCCACTGGGACGATGTGAGTGAGCTTGCTGACGTGAATGAACGTATCCCCCAGAGTCCGAGGCATGTTTGGATTTATTTCCGCTATGATCGCTTTGGATGATTCTGCCGGGCTGATGGTTAAGCCAGCTTCCGAACCAAAGGTGCAAAACCCATGTTTATCAGGTGGTGAAAGGTGGACGAAGGCAACGTCAATAGGCAAAATCCCCTTTTTAAAAAGCAAGGGGAATTCAGATAACAAGACTGGGGTGAAATCGGCGCGTCCTTCCTGGACAGCTTTTCTCACATTCCCACTGATGAAGAGGGAATTGACCCTAAGGTGAGATTCCAGGCCGGGTTGGACGTAGTTTGAGCCACAGATGGTCAGCGCCTGGCAAATTTCGACATTCTTCAAACTATCAGCACGATCCACCAGGGCTTGCAAAATCTTTTGGGGAACTGAACAGTTACCGGTGAGGAAAATCCTTTGACCGGATTTGATGGTGGCGACCGCAGCTTCCGCGGTTGTGGTCTTCGAGCGATATTCTCTTTCCCAGTCCATAACGCTCCTGTAGTTTAATGTTATTGCATGTGCAGGACTTCACGGATGCGAGGCAGAGCCCAATCGATGGTTTTCTTGTCAATCACCAGGGGAGGGGCAAAGCGGATCACATTTTCATGAGTTTCCTTGGCGAGAATATTCTTCCCTTTCAAAGCTTCACAGAAACGCCGGGCACCCTTCGCTGAGGGCTTTAATTCAACACCAATGAGCAAACCTTTTCCCCGAACTTCTTTTACATGTGGGCTGTTCATTTCGGCAATCTGATCGGCGAAATACTCCCCCAATTTTTGGGAATTTTCGATCAGATGTTCCTCTTTAATCACCTTGAGAGCTTCACGGGCTACAGCAGCTCCGAGGGGATTGCCACCGAAAGTGGAACCATGTTCACCAGGAACAAATAATCCCAGGAGAGGTTCATCCGCGAGAATGGCAGAGACTGGATAGAAACCGCCACCCAGGGCTTTGCCGATTATGACAATATCGGGTCTAACTTCCTCATGATCACAAGCGAACATCTTGCCAGTCCTGCCGAGACCGGTTTGAATTTCATCAGCAATCATCAAAACATTTTTCTTGCTGCAAATCTCACGGACTTTCTTCAGATATCCTTTGGGAGGAATGATTACGCCAGCTTCTCCTTGAATGGGTTCGATCATCACGGCAGCCGTATTAGGGGTGATGGCTTTCTCAATAGCTTTGGCATCACCATAAGCTACATTGATGAACCCGGGGGTAAAGGGACCAAAATCATCCTTGTAGAGGGGCTCTGAGGAAAAGGAGATAATGGAAATGGTACGACCATGGAAGTTCCCATTGGCAACGATGATCTCGGCTTTGTGCCTTTTTACTTTCTTAACCTGGTAAGCCCATTTACGAGCCAATTTTAGAGCCGTTTCAACCGCTTCTGCGCCTGAATTCATGGGAAGGGACATCTCGTAGCCGGTCATTTCGGACAATTCACGGTAAAGCAAGGGAAGCTGGTCGTTACGAAAAGCGCGTGAAGTAAGAGTTAATTTTTTAGCCTGCTTGAGCATCGCTTTTAGAATCCGTGGATGAACATGTCCCTGGTTGAGAGCTGAATAAGAGCTCAAGCAATCGAGGTATTTATTTCCATCAACATCAGTCACCCAAACACCTTCGCCTTTGGAAAGGACAACATCCAGGGGATGATAGTTATGCGCGCCGTACTTTTCTTCAATTTCAATATATTCAGCTGATTTCATAGTTATTCCTTACCCAGCAGGGTGACTAGAATGGCTTTTTGAGCGTGCAGACGATTGTGTGCCTGGGGGAAGAGCACGGAATGAGGACCATCGGCAACTTCATCGGTGATCTCATGATTGCGATGCGCGGGGAGGCAGTGCATCACGATCACATCTTTGTCGGCTTCCGAGACCAGCTTGGCATTCACCTGGTAAGGCGGGAAGACTTCTTCCCGTTTCTTGGCTTCAGCCTCCTGGCCCATACTGGTCCAGGTATCGGTGTAAATCACATGGGCATTCTTGACAGCAGCGTGCGGGTCACGGAGAAAATTCAGTTTACTGCCACTTATCTTGGCAAAGGTCCTGGCATCTTCGATAGCTTTAGCAGGCAGATCAAATCCTTCAGGGCTGCCGAGAGTGAAATTCGCTCCCAACTTGGCGCAAACGTGCATCAGCGAGACAGCAACATTGTTTCCATCACCTATGAAGGTCACATTCAGTCCTTTCATCGAGCCGAATTTCTCGATGATAGTCAAAGCATCCGCCATACCCTGGCAAGGATGGTTGTAGTCGCTCAAACCGTTGATTACCGGGATGGATGACCATTTAGCCAGTTCGAGAACGTGTTCATGGGCAAAAACCCGTGCCATCAAGACCTGCACATACCCGGAAAGGACACGAGCCACATCAGCTATGGATTCCCGGTGGCCTAATCCGATCTCATTTGGTGAAAGATAGAGAGCATCACCATCTAAATGGCGCATAGCCATATCAAAGCTGACACGGGTGCGTAAACTGGGTTTTTGGAAAATC
>JBGQAS010000134.1:0-5931 GCA_041494435.1 Anaerolineaceae bacterium
AGGGACAAAATACAAAAGATGCTGCGTCCGGTAAAGACGACCGCCGAAGCGCAGCAAATGATCCAGCAGAACGACAGCCAGAAATCCTTCCGGTTCTCTTACAAGGCTGCCCGGTTTGAAGAGAGTTGGCTGTTGGGAACACTTGGATATTTTTACGAGCAACACTGGATAACCGATGTGCTGCGAAAGATCAAAGTCGGAAAGGAAGCATCCGTTTATCTCTGCCTGGGGGGAGCCGCTGTGCCCGAAAAACTGGTGGCCGCGAAGATCTACCGTCCCAACAAGCTGCGCAGTCTGAAGAATGATCAGCTTTACCGGCTCGGGCGAGATGTGTTGGATGAGCATGGAAAGCCCATCGTTGACTTGGGCTTCCTCTGGTCCCATAAAAAGCGGTCCACCTATGGTGAACAAATCCGCCACCAGTCCTGGATCGCTTATGAAACCAAAGCCTTGGAGACACTTCGAGGTGTGGGCGCAGATGTGCCCCAGGTGTTTGAAAAGGATACCAGGGGCATTCTGATGACGTATGTCGGGAATGAACAAATGGCAGCGCCGAACCTGAGCACTATGACCCTGGAACCCGACGAAGCACGATCACTTTTCGAAAGGGTCATGCATAACATCAAGTTGATGCTGGCAAACGGTATCGTCCACGGCGACCTGTCGGCATACAATATCTTGTACTGGGAGGGTGAAATCACCCTGATCGATTTTCCGCAGGTGGTCAGCCCGGTGAACAACCCGCTGGCGTTTCGCATTTTCAAGCGCGATGTGCAACGGGTGTGTGAATACTTCGCCTCTAAGGGCGTCGAAAGCAACCCGCGTCAACTCGCCGAAGGTTTGTGGCACAAGTACGGTTACAAGATGGTGCCGGATGTGCATCCCAAATACCTGGATGAAGGCGATGCCCGAGACCGCAAGATGTGGGAAGAACAAAAAAGTGGATAAACAAAAAGGACTGTCTCGCATCAGATGAGACAGTCCTTCATTTACTTACCTGGCTATCTGCATTTTCCTTCAGGCACCGGAACTGCTTGAGCCCCAACTAAAGCAACAGAAGGTTTCTGTCTTTTCAATAAGACAGGCCCGATCAGGTCAATGGCCCAGCTAAAGAAGATCTCGAGCAAAGGGGAAAGCGCCATGATCCGCGGGACGTATACCACCCGGCGGGGATGATCGAGCAATTTGTAAATGCGGCACGCCACCTTATCGGGGGTGACGGCACTGCCTTCTCCGGGAGTGCGCCTGCCCCCCGTGGAAATGATCTGAGCGTTATCAAAGAACTCGGTGGTTACCGCTCCGGGGCGTACCGTACTGGCATGAACAGGCGTTCCCTTCAGTTCCCGATATAAGGAAGTTGTAAAAGCATCCACGAACGCTTTGCTGGCTCCATAGAGTGCAATACCCTGGTTGGGCAAACCACCTGCTATGGAACTGATATTGATAATGTGTCCCGATCCATGTTCCTGCATTTGCGGAAGGAACATCAGGGTGAGCTGCACCAGCGCTTCGATGTTTAGCTGGATCAGGTCAAAAGCTTTGCGCACGGGCATTTCGGCTGCATAACCGTAGTACCCGATACCGGCATTATTTATCAGGACATCAATATGTCCATAACGCTTGATGACCGATTCATAAACACGCTGGCGGTCTTCTGCTAGGGTTAGGTCAGCCGGGATAAAGCTTGCTTTTCCACCGATCTTACAGATTTCAGCTGCCAATTCTTTTAGCCGGTCTTCACGGCGGGCAACTAGGATCACGGTCATGCATTTCCTGGCCAGAAGCTCTGCGGTAGCCGCCCCGATCCCCGAAGACGCCCCCGTGATCAACACGATATTTTCGCATTCATTCATCATTAAAATCACTATTCCTTCCAACCAATAAGAAAATCCATCTCAGGATTGTTTGAGATATTTCTTATTCTCCATGAACCAGCGCACCGTGTCGCTGATGGTCACACTCATCGAGCGGGGTTTATAACCCAGCTCACGCTTGGCTTTTTCATTGCTGATGTGGGAATTGCTGACCACCGTTTCCAGAGAGTAGCGGGTAAGCCGGGCTTTGGAATGGGTGATCTTGTAAAACGTGGGGGTGAAAATGGTGAAGAATTTCGCCAACTTGAATGGCAACTTGAAGGAGGGATTGGGACGGTCCGTGTTATCGAATACCATATTCATCAATTGGGTCAGGTGGATGCGCTCTCCGGATAAAATATATACTTCTCCCCGTTTCCCATATTCAGCGGCCAGCACATGCCCGCGGGCAACGTCGCGCACATCCACGAAATCATAGCTGCCGTCGATGATGATGCTCGGTTTGCGCTTGGTCCATTCGAGCACGAGGGCACCCATTTCAGATTTCTTGTAGTCATAAGGACCGATCACCCCAGTGGGGCAGACGATGACCGCATCCAAACCTTTGTGGGCAGCTTCCAGCACGATCAGGGATGCCTGGGCTTTGGTGCGATCGTAATCACCCATGCAATTTTCGGGATCGAAATCGATCTCCTCGTTGACCATTTTCCCCTCGGGGATACGCCGCAGGGCATGGATGGAGCTGGTGTGCACCAGCCGCTTGACGTGCATTTTCTTGCAGGCATTCACCACATTGCGGGTGCCTTCCACGTTGATCCGCCGCATCATTTCATACTGTCCGGGAACAATCGAGATCATCCCCGCCAGGTGAAAGACAGTGTTGATGCCCTTCATCGCTTTTTCCAGGCTGAGCGGATCCAATACATCCCCTTCATAAATTTCCACATCCAGGTCCTTCAACGGTGTCAGGTCTTCGCCGCGCAGCACGAAGGCGCGCACTTTCTTTCCACGCACCAGCAGTTCGCGAATGACGACATTTCCGATGTGACCTGTGGAACCTGTAACGAGAATCATTGTGTTCTCCTTTTGAGTCCGTTGAGCAACAAATTCATACTGTCAACGACTGTATTTTCCCAATCGGTAGCCTGGGGATCCATTAAATTTTGCAACAAGAATCCAACTGCCATTGCCACAATCGTACGGGCAGCCACATCAGGATCCACCGGTTCGATGGACCCTTCTTCGATTCCCTTGCGTAAATAAGAAGTAAATAGTTGGGTGTATTTCCGGTAGGGAGCCACCGTCACCTTCCAAACCTCGGGGTCGTGACGGGATTGTTCCCAGAATTCAAGGAACATCCCCAACTGCCCGTTGGATTGGCTGAAAACTCCACGACTGATGGCTGCCATCTGCACCAGCCCATCCGATACCGAATTCGAACTGGCGATCAATTCTTTCAATTGAACATCCAATGCCGCCAGCCAGTTATCCAGCACTTTCATGAATACATCCTGTTTGGTGGGAAAATGATGGAAAAAAGCTCCCTTGCTTACCCCGGCTTGGGCACAGATCTCTGAAACGGTGGTCCGTTCAAAACCCTGTGCTGCAAAAAGACGGATGGATGCATCCAATATATTGCTTCGAGTTTCTTCACTGCGCTGTTGCATTTTTTCCTATTCAAGGTCGATTGTTTATGAATACTTTCTTCAGAAAACCGACCAGTCGGTATCATGTTATACCGGGTGATACGTATTTCCAAGGTGTCCACAGACATACCTGTAGTCATGGATCCGGACATGACCTGAAGGCGGTATGATAAAATAAAATTTAATGCAAGTGGGAAAAAATGAACCTTGTAACAATTGAAATCATAGTCTTGTTCCTTCTCACCATCGCTAATGGGTATTTTGCCATGTCCGAAATGGCGATCATTTCATCCCGTAAGTCACGTTTGCAGCAGATGGCAGAAAAAGGGAATAAGGGCGCCCACATCGCCCTGGAACTGGCAGAAAAACCCACTCGCTTCCTCTCAACCATCCAGATTGGCATCACCACAATCAGCATCATCACAGGGGCTATTGGCGCATCATCGGTTTCAGGCGGCCTGGCTGTTCAATTTGATAAAGTCCCCTGGCTGGCACCCATCAGCCACCCTCTGGCAATCGTTCTGGTCATTTTCCTCATCACCTTCATCACGCTGGTTCTGGGCGAACTCTTCCCAAAACGAATCGGTCTGACGAATGCTGAAAAGATAGCAGCGGGTGTTGCTCCAACCATGCTGTTCATCTCACGAATTGCCACTCCATTGGTACGCCTGCTCAGCGGGACCACGGAGGGTTTGCTGCGCTTATTTGGCATCAAATCGTCCAAGGAACCCGGGGTGACTGAAGAGGAAGTTCGGGTGATGATCGATGAAGGCACACAGGGAGGAGTTTTCGAAGAGGAACAGCAGGACATGGTGGAACGGGTATTCCGCCTGAATGACCGCAGCATTAGCTCCCTAATGACCCACCGCTCGGAGATGGTCTGGCTGGATGTGAATGACCCCCTCAAGGAAAATTTTAAAAAGATCATGGAATCGGGATATTCCAACTTCCTGGTCAGCAAGGAAGAGCTGGACAACGTTGTGGGGTATGTCCGTACCAAAGATTTGCTTGCTCGATACTTCAAGGATGAACCCATCGATTTGAAGGCAGCCGTTAAGACCCCTTTATATGTCCCTGAGGCAACCACTGCCCTGGAAACTGTCGAAAAATTGAGAAATGAAAAAGCCCACTTTGCCCTTGTAGTTGACGAATATGGCAGCATCGCCGGGGTGGTCACACTGACCGATGTGCTGCAAGCCATCGTGGGAGACATACCCTGGGTGGACAACGAAGGTGAACCTGAATTCGTTGAGCGCGAAGACGGATCATGGCTGGTGGATGGCAAGATGGCAGTGGACGACCTGGAAATGCTTCTGGATGTGGATGAACTCCCCGAAGAAGAAGCCAACTATGAAACCGTGGGCGGATTGATCATGGCACATTATGACCGCATCCCGGTAGCCGGGGATTGCTTTGAATGGAACAACCTGAGCTTTGAGGTTATGGATATGGACGGGCACCGGGTAGACAAGGTGCTGGTGGTGCCAATGGATAAGTCCGGGAAAGCTCTATCAACCAAAAAATAAATCTGGCGTTTGCCGGATTTTTCTTTCATCTAGGTTCAATATTTCAATAATCGTTCAATCATTTTCCTTGGGGGTTTCAAAATTGCTATATACATTGCACAACCGAAATCACTTGTGAAATCAAGACATTTACACAAAAGAACCACCTGAAATGCTCGTGCTACAATTTAAGCAGAGTCATATTTATGTATAAAGAATTGACACAAGCAGTCGATCAATTTCTTCAGAAATTAACTCCAAAGTATCTGGAAAATGAAATCTGGGGACTGTTGAATTCTTCTCCAGATATGGATGGAGGTATTGATGCATACCGACTTGTGCGCCACTTTATAAAACGACCCGATTTGAATGATGCACAAACCGGATGGGCTTATCAAAAGATTAGACCCGTTTTTAAAGACCTCTTTGAACAGATTCCTTCATTGTATTATTTCACCGGTGACTGATGAGCTAGCGACTCTGTCTTCCCGGCGGGAAGAACCAAAAAACAAAAGTAATACCAATAGAGACTATTAAGCCTCTATTTTTTTGATAATTTAAATGGAGATTTTAATATTGACGCCAACTGATAAAATGCATAACTAGTTCATTTAAAGAATTTTTCCCAAATGGAAAGACCAACGTTAAATATCAAAATATGTGGGTATCGTAAGGCACAGCGTTATTCTATCGAGCGTTCGGTACGCACGGCTTTAAATATGATCCAAGAAAACTATCCGGAAGTTCAAGTCATTATTCAGCAAATCAGTGAATTAAAAGAAATATTAAAATATACGCAAGTTCTCCTATACCCGGGGCTTGTGGTGAACAGAAAACTGGTTTGCGCAGGACGATTTCCAAAGTATCAAGAGATCTATGAATGGTTGGAAAAGGCAATTACTGAAGATCAACAATGTACAAAACAAAAAGAAAAGGAATAAATGCCCATAGATATGCTTACGATAT
>JBGQAS010000224.1:0-4248 GCA_041494435.1 Anaerolineaceae bacterium
ACTTCCCCCAGGCCTCCGAGCGGTATGATTTTTAATGGGTTTTGACTCATTTTTTACTCTTTCTTTTTTTCCCTGCTTGTTATTTGCAAAGGTATTTTGATTAATAATAAACCACCTCAGCTATCGATCAGCCGAGGTGTTCGATTTTTGATTGATGAAACTTCTTTCAAAAAAACTTCCTTCAAACTGTGTCCTATTCTAACCAGCTTGAATTGTAACGGGTTAAGCTCGTTTTGTCAAAATTGGATAATCTTGGATTTCGTACTTTCATAGTCGTTTCGACATCCTTTTCTCAGTAAGCTATAATTTTAGAAGATCATTCGCATGAGGAGAAAGTCATGAAGAGTCTTGTTCTGGATGCTGACCGGGTAATCAAGCAGCTGGAAGATTTCATAAAAAAGGTTATCACCGAAGCCGGATTCAGCCGTGCAGTGGTTGGTTTATCCGGGGGAATTGACTCTTCATTGGCTGGCTACCTCACCGTCGGTGCCTTGGGCAAGGAAAATGTCCTGGCTGTTCGCATGCCCTACAAGACCTCTTCCCTGGATTCCCTGGATCATGCTCAGTTGGTTATCGATGCCTTAGGCATCCAATCCGAAACTCACCCCATCAGTGATATGGTCGATCCATTGATCAACCGCTCGCCAGATATGAGCGCCGTGAGAAAGGGGAACATCATGGCTCGCACCCGGATGATCGTGCTTTATGATCACTCAGCAGAATTCAAGGGCCTGGTGGTCGGTACCGGGAATAAAACAGAAGAGCTTTTGGGATATACCACCCTCTTTGGAGATTCTGCTTGTGCCCTGAACCCCCTTGGCGATTTGTATAAAACCCAAGTCCGTCAACTCGCAAAATATCTGGGCATCCCCGATGTGATCATCGCCAAACCTCCTACAGCCGATTTGTGGAAAGGTCAAACCGATGAAGGGGAGTTGGGATTCAGCTACGCAGATGTAGACAAATTATTATTCGATCTGGTCGATAAGCGTCTCTCACCCCAGGAATGCATCCGAAAAGGATATTCCGAGCCTTTTGTCACTAAAGTGATAAAAACAATCAGGCAAAACGCATTCAAACGAACTGTTGCCCCCATCGCCTATTTGGAAGGGAACTACGATTTTGTAAACGATCCACAATGGGGAAAATAATATAACCCATTCCAAATCATCTATCTCTATGACCAACCTGTCCATCCGCATCCCTCCCGCTTTACGCAACCGAAACTTCAGCCTGTATTGGTTTGGAATTTTGATTTCGAATGCAGGCTCCCAAATGCAGGTGTGGGCATTATATTGGCACATCCGCAACCTGACGGATGAACCCATTGCCCTCAGTATCGTCGGGTTAATGCGCTTTGTCCCCATCTTGATATTTTCCTTGTGGGGAGGGGTGATAGCAGACAGGTTGAACCGCCGGATGATCTTGTATTTCACCCAGTCCACCATGGCTGTTGTTGCTGTCATCCTGGGGATTCTCACCATCACCGACACCATTCAGCTCTGGCATATCTATGTCTTGTTGGGGATCAATGCAGCTGCCAATGCCTTCGACCAGCCCGCTCGGCAGTCGCTGGTCGCCAATATGGTTCCGAAAGGTGACCTGCGCAGCGCCCTGAGCATGCAATCCGTGGCAGTTCACGTGGGAGCCATTGCCGGCCCGGCCATAAGTGGGGTCTTGATTAGCACGGTAGGTCTCGCCTGGGTTTATTGGATCAACGCAATTTCGTTCGCAGCCGTAATCTTCGCCGTGATCTTCATGAGCCCCATCCCCCAGGAAACGATACAGCAGGTTCAAAAAACAGCTTCTCAATTGAAGCACATTGGTGAAGGCTTGCGCTTTGTTATGAAGAAACCCATCATTCTCTCGGGGATGGTTCTGGAATTCTGGGCATCCTTCTTCTCTTCCGCAAATACCCTTATGCCCTTCCTTGCAAGAGATGTTTTACACGTGGGAGCGATTGAATACGGGTGGCTGTCAGCAGGACAGGCTATCGGTTCAGTAATCGCCGGGTTGGTCATCACTCAGTTCCAGAACATCCGCCGCCAGGGTTTGGTGATGTTAAGTGCTGCTGCCATGTTTGGTCTTGCCACAATTGTTTTTGGAGCGTCCACGTCCTTATGGCTCACCTTTGCAGCCTTGATCCTTGTAGGTGGGGCTCATACGATGAGCGCGGTCATGCGCAATACCATCCGGCAGATCCTTACTCCCGATCGGCTGCGCGGACGGATCGTATCGATCAGTTTCATCTTTATCCAGGGTGGACCTCAATTGGGAGAAATCGAATCTGGTTTGGTGGCACAATGGCTGACGACCCCGATTTCCATCATCACCGGTGGAATTGGTTGCCTGGTGGCAGTAGGCATCATCGCCCTTGCCTGGCCTCAGTTGCGTCGTTACCGCGGGGACGAAGCTTTCGCAAATTGAGGCAGGTACTCTTTAAATTCTTTTAAATATTCAGCCAGGATTTTCTCCGCCACATCCAAATCCCTCACTACCAGGTCCAGCAGCAGGCATTGCAGCGCCAACTTACGGTCACCTTTCACAGCGGCATCCACGCATAATTGGAAAAGCTGAATTCGTAATTCACCAAATGTATAATATTTGATAAAGGGTTAATAATCTTTCACATTTCAAACTGATATAGTGTAGCTAGAGAAATGGAGGATTGATTTTATGACTGGATATGTGGGACCCATCGAGAAGTTGACGGAAAAGAACAAGTATTTCCGCCAGGTGTTGTTTACAGGCAAATACACCCAATTGGTGGTGATGAGCCTGAAACCCCTTGAGGAGATCGGGAATGAGGTTCATCCCAAGGTGGATCAGTTCTTCCGGGTTGAATCCGGCAAAGTGAAGTTCGTTTTCAACGGCAAGGAAGTGCACGCCGCTAAAGCCGGGGATGCAGTGATCGTCCCCGCAGGCACCTGGCACAACGTCATCAACACTTCGAAGACCGATGCCCTGAAGCTTTACACCCTGTATTCACCCCCGAACCACCCCGCTGGCACTATTCATAAAACCAAGCTGGAAGCTGAAGCTGCAGAAGCCAAGAAACACAAGAAATAGAAGAATAAGTCAATAAAAATAAGGGCACAGAATCTTGTGCCCTTATTGTGTTTCTTTTGCCAGTTTTTCCCATTCGTTCAATTGCTGGTCCAACAAGCGCTGCACGCTGGCCATTTCCTGCGCCAGAGTATACACCCGCCGGGAATCCTTGGGGGTTTGTTCCAGTTGCTTGCTGATCAATGCAAGGTCGCGTTCGTGCTGGGCAATTTCCTCCTCGAGCTGCTTCAGCTTCTCATTCTTTTTCCGGCGCTCTTCTTTGCTCAGCCCTTCGACATCATGCAAACTGGAAGAATGTTTCTTTTCCCGGGTCGGCTTCCCACCTTCAGTTTCGAGTTGCCGTGCAACCCGGTACTCGCTGTAGCTCCCCTTGAAGATCCGCATGGAATGCTGGTCGGGCAGTACATCCCAGATCTGGGTGGAAAGTGCATCGATCAGGTAGCGGTCATGCGAAACCAGCAGGATCGTGCCGTTGAATTCGCTCAGGATTTCCTGGAGGATGTCCTGGGAAGGCAGATCGAGATGGTTGGTGGGTTCATCGAGCAATAGCAGGTTGGAACCTTCCAGTGCCAGGCATGCCAGCGCCAGTCGTCCGCGTTCCCCTCCAGAGAGGCTGGAAACGGGTCGGAACACATCATCCCCGGTGAACAGGTATACTGCCAGGTACTTGCGGATCTCTCCCGGGAGCATTTTGGGCGCTCGGGACTCAATCTCTTGCATCAGCGACCAATCATTATGCAGCCCTTCATGCGCCTGGGCGAAATAGCCGATCTTGAGACTCGAGCCCAGTTCGCTTTCACCCTTTAGAGGCGGGATCTTGCCGAGAATCGTCTTTAGAAACGTGGTTTTACCAGCGCCATTGGGACCAATCAACGCGGCACATTCGCCGCGGGTCAGCACCAAATCGGGTGCATGGAACAACACCTTTTTATCATCCGCATACCCCACACCCAAACCGTAGGTGCGCAGCACCAGGTTTCCGGAGCGCTGGTTGGCAGCCAGTTTCAACCGCATGGTTCGTTGGGTGGAGGGCGGTGCAATCTTGGATTCCTGCAGAAGGCGTTCCAATCGTTTTTGACGGCCTTTCGCCTGGCGAGTGTTCTGCCCTGCCATGTTGCGCCGGATGTATTCCTCTTCCTTTTCAACAAATTCGCGCTGTTTCTCGTAATCTTCCATCTGACG
>JBGQAS010000050.1:0-8826 GCA_041494435.1 Anaerolineaceae bacterium
CTCATCGCCCTGCTTCAATTGATCCAGATAACGGAAAACTTCCCCGTAAATATCATCATGCCCGGAAAGGACCAGGTTGCCGTTTTGCCCCGGGTTTACTGACCCTACGTGCTGCCCGATCCCCTTTTTTAACTGTTCCCAGCCATCCCCCTGAATGATCACCTGGGCAACATTGATCGCCGGTATGCGCAGATATTGAGCGAATTCCGGTCCTGCAGTAGGTACTGGCAATGCTGCCATAGCCTGGACCAAAGGGCGAAGGTTTTCAGGAATTTCTGCATAGTTGGGCTGGGCACCACCCGGTGCAGAAGGGGGAGTATGACCCGAAGGCAGCACGACAGCGTTGATCATGGCGGTTGGAGTAAGAGTGGGCTGGATCATGGCTGATTTCACATCTTGATTAAGGTTCCGAATCAGATTCGCCCCCACAAATACAATGGCAACCAGACCAAATGCAGCCGCAATTTCGATCACCAAAAGAAATCGATCCATCCAGCGATTTGATTTATTGGTCTTCCCTTTTACATCCCCTGGCTTTTCTTCCAGGGGTTTGGTGCGGGTATCCCCCAAAGTGGTGCTTTTTGCGATCGTTTCAACTTTAACAACTCTTCCGGAACGTTTATACTGAGCCACCCTGGTCCGATGGTCCGCAATTTGCTTGCGAACCAGGAGCTGGCGTAATTCCTCTGCAGTAAGTTTTTCGATTTCTTTGGAATAAGGCATCGGATGACCAGAAATTTGCAACCGAAGTTCTTTCGGTCATTATAATCGATTTCAATTTTTAGCTCTTCCGATAACCTTGCGAATAGTTCCCATGGGTTTTCTTGACATTTCATTGTTTTCGACTACGATGAAGAGATACCCGAGCATGAAAAAAACCAGCATAGTTCAATGGAAATTGCCCGCTGACTATCTAATCAGAATCATCCCAGCATTGATTTTTCTGCAGAAGCGGAACTTTCGGGAAGATTCCGCCCAAGTATTCAAATCCACCCTCATCAAAATTGAGACGAAAGGCACCAATAATCTGCCAGCAAAAGGACCAGCACTTTTTTTGGTAAATCACTTCAGTGCCCCAGGTTTTAGCGCTCTTTGGCTGGCCATGTCAATGGCAGCTGCCGTTCCCAAGGACATCACCTGGGCTATGACGGATGCGTGGACATTTCCCAAGCGGATATTCAGAAAACTTGCCCGCGCGATCAGTCACTTCATCCTCTACCGAATTGCAAAAGTCTATGGCTTTTTCACCTTTCAGCCGATCTCGGAAGACTCAACAGACGTGATCGAACAAGCTCTCGCCATCAGGAGGATCCTGCATTTTGCCAGGGATCACCCTGAATCCATGTTAAGCATTGCGCCGGAAGGCAGGGACACACCAGATGGAACATTGGGTAACCCGCCCCCAGGTGCGGGGTTATTGATTAATGCATTTGCGAAACTACACTATCAGATGATCCCAGTTGGTTTTTTTGCAACTTCGGAGAGTTGTCATCTGAATTTTGGAAAGCCAATTGATTTAAAAATTAAATGGTCTTTGGAAAAAGACGAAATCGACCGACAAATTAGTCAAAGAGTGATGGAATCCATTGGCGAGTTATTGCCCGAGAAACTAAGAAACAAGAAATCAAAGGAGCACTCATGAAACGCATTTCTTTGGGAAAAATGATCATCCTGAATGCCTATTGGGTGGGGTTATCTTTCATGTGGAACGTCATTCACCCGATCATGTTACCTGCTGTTTTAAGGCTGATGGTTCCAGACAACCAAAAGAACACCGTCCTGGGATTGCTCACTTTTGTGGGGCTGCTCCTGGCGATGATCATCCAGCCGATCAGTGGGGCGCTGAGTGACCGATGGGTATCCAAATGGGGACGCCGGCGACCTTTGATCACATTCGGCACCTTGTTTGACTTCGTTTTTTTGGCCATGCTGGCCTGGGCTGGCGGTTTGACCTGGGTATTCATCGGGTACATTGGTTTGCAGCTCAGTTCCAACATCGCACATGGACCCTTGCAAGGCTTGCTCCCCGACCAGGTCCCTCCCGAGCAATTGGGCACTGCCAGCAGTATCAAGATCTTCATTGATATGTTCGTGATGGCGGCTGCCACCATCACCGCCGGCTTTCTCATCGATCCGAACAGCACCAAACCGGTCCTGATCATGTCCATTGTCATCGGATTGCTAGCAATCACCGGCGGGTTGACCATCCTGGGCACGCGTGAAAAACCTTCCTTGAAAAAGGAAGGTGAACCTGTTATGAAAACCTTGATGGGGACATTCAAAATCGATTTCCGAGCCAACACCTCTTACTGGTTCCTGATCGCACTCCGATTTGTTTTCCTGTTCGGGATCTATGGGGTGCAACGGTTCGCCCAAAACTTCATCGGGGATGTGCTCCAGGCTGCGAATCCAGCCCTGGAAACCGGCATCATTATGGGTGCCCTAACTGTTGCTTTATTGATCTTTGCCGTTGTGGCTGGCTGGTTGAACGATCGATATGACTCCAAGAAAATCATGATTGCAGCTTCGGTGATTACCGCTATTGGTTGTGTACTGCTCGCCTTCGCTCGGACACGTATTTCCCTCATTGGATTCGGTTCGATCATCGGAGCCGGGATGGGATTATTCCTGACGTCCAATTGGGCGCTGGCAAACCGGTTGGCTCCCCCGGATGAAGCTGGGAAATACATCGGTCTTACCAATATTGCCACCGCCGGTGCAGGAGCATTGGCCGGGTTGCTCGGTCCGATCATTGATTCATTGAACTACGCTTACCTCGGTGCCTATTACGGATATATTTTCCTCTTCGGGCTGGGAGCTGTCTGCGCATTAGCCAGTCTGGTCTTCCTGAAGTGGATCCGGGGCAGGAATACGGAAAAAATCGCTGAAGAGGTCGCTTCTCCGGCCTGATCCACCATCAAAAACCCGATTTTTAGTAGTTCCTTGACGATGCCTATCCCAGGTGCTATAATGCTGCCCTGCACGCGATGCGGGGTAGAGCAGCGGTAGCTCGTCAGGCTCATAACCTGAAGGTCCTTGGTTCGAATCCAAGCCCCGCTACTAAAACCACCTTTTCAGGTGGTTTTTTATCGCGGAAATAGGAGTAGGACTCGTAACCCAACGGTCCTTGGTTCGAATCCAAGCTCCGCTGTTCAAAATCTATTCAAAATCCTTTATGGGTTTAATTCCAGCAATCATTGCAGAAATATTGGACTTCCCAGACATTCTTTCTTGCGCCTGTGGATCAAGATGTTGCGGGTTCAATCCTCGAGAAGTTCTACACTGGGGCATCAGCAAAGATATAGTTTTAGCCTAGTAATTCTTTATCCAGAAAAGATAATAAGTAATTTTTATATTGATTAAGCATCAATCTGCAAAAATTACATTTCTATAGATCAATATTTCTGGAAATGATTAATAATCTGTTTCTACTATTTTTATAACTGTTTTTACAAGCAGGATATTCATGTTGGTCCATCCGAACGCAGACAAACCTCTCAGAACGAACTTCCAACCAATTGAAGGTGTGAAGCTACCGTGTTATAGTGAAATTGAGAGAATTTATCGTTAGAAGAATTGCCGGAGGTGAGAAATGGTCAAATTCAAACTCATCGCCGCTTCATTATGTTTTTTCTTGATCGTTGTTTTTTTTACTGCAAGTTGCGTAGGCAGAAATGCGCCTGCATTAATACCGCCAGGTTGGAAGGGGGAGAAGATACATATCTTGTGTCTTCATATAAATGAAACATACGATGAACTTCCCAATTTTTCACTTTCTCTTTTTAATGAATACCAGGCATTTTTTGGCTCAGCCGGGATCAAGGTAGCAGAGGACAATACAAACTGCGATGCCAATCTGGAGATGATTATCCGTGGGATACCAACCCCAGCACACTACTATAGTTTAGGTGAATGTTTTACTGGTGCTACTGTACAATCGGTAATCCGACTAACTGCACAGGGGCATGAGTCGCTAGAATTCAACCTTTATGAAATAGTTCCAACTTCAGGGGTGACTATAAGTTGCAATACTAAAGCACAGGCACCTTTTAGACAGGCTTTGAGAAATACTGAAATCAGATGGTTGAATTATCTATGGGGTCGCCCGTTTTGGGAAATCCTGCAGAAAAGCAAGGATTATAAGGATTATGCTGATACCCAGATAAGCTATTTCGATCAAGCAACCTCCTTTGAGCCAAGTTTGCTTGCAGAACTAAAAGATACCAACTCTAGTGTCCGGATGGATGCACTCCAAAAAATCGCAGGGATAGGTCCTTATTTCCAACAAGTATTGCCAGAAGTTCTGGCTGTAATGGGAGATCCGGATCCTGATTTGCGTGCGGAGGCTGTCTCTGCGCTTGAAAAAATAGGCCCTCCCATGCGTGATGCTGTACCGATATTGATTCAGGACCTTAAGAATAAAAATTATGATCCTGATATTTTGAGTGGATCACCGGAAGCTGCCCTAAATGTGATTACTGGGCAAAGATTAGGTCCAGATCCCGCCAAATGGGAAGAATGGTGGGATCAACAAAAGAAATAGAGGGGAGAAAATTGATCAAAAAAGGATCTGGAAATAATTTTCCTTACTTAAGTAAATCGTTGTGAAAGGAATACCAAGGAAGGGCAATATGAAATCTGATAGGTGTAGGATCGCATTGATCTTGATAATTGGGATAATAGTTGCAAATAGCTGTAACGGTAGGCTCACAACGGTGGTAGTGCAGCAAGTCACTGATACACACACACCCTCAACGGTTTATCCCAGCGAGACCCCCACCATCATCCCCACAACCACGCCTATGATCACTCCACTGCCGGTCGCAGTGGGCGATCTCGAATCATCATCCATCCGCACATTATGTCTGGATATCCGTGATAACTATCCGAATTTGAGTCCAGACTACAAGCAGGATATTGCCGGTGATTTGCAGAATCTCTTTTCTCTCGCAGGGACGAATGTTGTGGAGACACCTGAATCGTGCGACGCGGTCATGCGAATCGATATCATTGCCCAAGCTATCGGGGGAAAATACGGTAGTGACACCTGTTACACAGGTTCCAGCGCTGAAGGTACTGTTTCTCTCCAATCGCAAGATGGTAAGCAGGTCAGTATCAATTTTTCCGGGGGAGTTTCTAACCCATTTGTTATTACCAGCTGCCCTACCAAACCTGAAGAGGCACCCATCAAAACTGCTATCGCTAAAGGTCTGCTGGATGCTTTCCGTCAGATTTGGTCATATGATTTCTTAACCGTCATCATACGAAGATCAGAACTGATGCAATTTACACTCTATCCAAACTTGGCTGTGGAGCTTTGCCTCAATAAGGCAGTTTACGATGTACCCGCGAATATAGATAAATCTGTACCCACCTGCTTGATTGCATCAGCGGTGTTTAAGAGCAATGACCAGACTCTTGCGTTGTCTATGCTAAAGAATCTTGGTGAAAAGGCACTCCCAGTTGTACCGGAATTGATCGATTTGCTTGAGGCCACTACCTTATCTACCGTGACTCCTATACCATTCTTCTCTTCCGGGGCTGATGCGAAGACTGTAGCTGATACGCTCATCGGTATTACTGGACAGGATTTCGGTACTGACAGCTCCAAATGGAGGGAGTGGTGGAACTCTAATAATAAAATTCCGGCTTCTGATGTGTGTACGCCTGGAGGGACTTATTTCGATGAGGAAGGGGATGTGGTGGAAGGGGATCTAAATCTGCTTAAGGTGGACACCAAATTAGAAAACGAACAACTCACAGTTGTATTCTTTCTGAAGGAATTGCCCCAGAGATTACAAATCAATCAGAGAGGTGTAGGAATGGATGAGGGATCCATTGAATATTACTGGGGCGTAGATATTAATGTAGACAATGATGATGCTACAGGTGTTGATGGTAGTTGGGGTATTCCCGCAAAAGGAATAGATTACAGCATCGAACTATTTCATTATATTTCCGGAGATCAGGAATACGGACCCATTGAAGAATTTCTTGCGATAATGGATTCGAAGGAGGGCGAAGGTAAGTCACAGAAGGCAGAAGTGTCCTTTAATTATGAAGAGCGCACTATCACGCTTTCCAGTCAAATTCCTGGTATTACGAGTAGCTCCGAATTACATTTTCTGACATTTAGGTATTTTCCGGGTTTTAAACGTTTTAATGATTTTTTGTGTGAATAAACTTCAGAATGCTGCTTTGCTAATGCTCCACATGGGAATATCGCCATGATGGTTCTAATTCATTGTAGTGCAAGTAAAAACATAAAAGAGTAATCGACAATGAATAGCAGATTAAAAAGAGGAACCATTGTAGATCGATTTCAACTTTCCTCCCTAATAAAGGTTTCTTCTCTCTGATTGTTCAGGGTTGTGCCACAAATTTTCAATAAAAGTAAATTATTTGCTGCCATTCTTGGGTGTTTCCATCGATTGGGATTTCTTTTTTCGATCTCAAGAATTGGTGAAAGCTAAATAAAATTCATGAATAGAATTATTTCTAAATTCAAAATCCTAGTCTCACTAGAGAGTCGATTATAGATTGGGTGGAAAATATATAAAAGTGAACAAGGGGGTGGAAAGGTTTATGAGCATGTAATGGTCACAAATAGCACAAGGTTTTGCATTACCAATTTGAAGTCTTTCTAAGATAATCATGCGTATAAGAAATATATTCCACACGCCTGCCAGTGCAGTTCATTATCAAGGTGATCTTTTAATAACAAGAAAGTAGTAACAGTTTCACTAATTTGAAGTTATGAGTCAAATGATTTAAAGGAATGAGGCTCAATAATCTCTTCGTTTTTTATGGGGTAGAGATGGGTATCTATTCATGAGCATCGAAACCCATCTAGCAGTAATCTTCCATCCTAAAGATAACCTCAATTCTTCTCTGCTTAGAGAATTTATTTTGCAATTTCCTTGCTTTTTCTTTCGTACTCTTCATCTGTTATAAATCCCTGCTCGTGCAGTTTATAAAGATCTGCAGCTGGGCCAACGAAGGCTTGTCCCGGGATACCAGCAGGGATTGCTGCCTTCTTAAGCTGTCCTTGGGATTCCATCACAACATATGATTTCGACATTGATTCATGTGGGAACCTGCGATACTTTTTTAGACCGGCGATGAAAAACCAGCCAAAAATACTGATGGTCACAAAGATCAAAAATACAATGACCACGCCACTGATATAAAGGACGAAGGATCTAAGGATGCTCATTCCCCAACCAATTTTTTCGCCTTTATTATCGACGACTCTCATGCCCAAGAGTTTCTTCCCAAGCGTCTTGCCCCAAAGCCGATGCGCAACTGCATCGTAAGCAATGACCAGCCCAACCAGGAAAACAAGGAAAAGCACCGCTCTTGCGTCGCTCACTTGTTCTTTGCTGGTAATCCAGTACCCCAAAAAGCTTATGAGAGGAGATAGGATGAGGAGTGCGAAAAAAACAATCACAACATCAATGACTCTCGCCCCAAGCCTTCGGTAAGAATTTGCCTGCTCATATTCGAGCGTTGGAACCTGCGGCAAAGACATTTCTCACCTCCTAACCGACGACGCCGTTTAATGCCGCAAACTTGGCTGCATAATCTTTATTTGGGATCGTGAGGACGATGCTCATGCCCTGTTTGCCATCAGCCTTTTTCTCTTCGATCAGGTTTCCACTTATGGGTTCGGCAAAATGTTTTCCCAGAATGAGCTTTGCTGGAAGCTTTACGAGGAGCCAGGCAATGGCATAGCCGATGAGTATAGAGATGAGAAAGATAAACCCACAGAGAATAAATTGGGTGCTTTGATCCTGATACTGCTGAATGATCAAAACTACACCGAGGGGGATCCCAAGGATGATGCCAACGACGAGCCGAATAGTGTTGACCGTCTTACCCGTCTTGATCCTGGGATAACATTCCTGGCAGTAAGGAATATCTTTTACCACGACGTTCACTTTTCCAAGACCCTTGAAGTCCTTTGACATCTCAAGGGTATCGTTGGTCATCCCTACCGATTGGCCGCAGCCATTCGCGCATTCTTGTGGCCACTTGATTTTATCGACGTTCTCTTCGATGACGAAATTTTTCTTTGCCCGCCTGATCTTTGCCACTTTTTCCAGGGGTGGTGGTATTGAAGTATTCATTTTCTTTTACCTCCTATTTTGAATTTCGTGAATCAGGAATTACCACAGACAGTCCTGGGCATGGGCTGGCGCTGTGAATACAAAAGACGTGAGGATCGCCAAGGCAAAGAGGAATATTCCATTATGAGATCAAATGGCTTTTTCATCTAGTTCCTCCCATTCAATTATCAAAATGGCGGAATGCAAGTTTGATGATTAAGACGGAATTGAGTATCCCCACTCAGGGCATCGAAGAAATGATCAATGGTACCTATTAATTATTATAGAAAGGTAAAGGGAAAATACAATAGCGGGTAATAGCCACAAAAATTCTTCCTCTTACCAAGTTACATATCAAAATAATAGCAAATAGAAGCAGAAAAACTATTTATATCGTGCTATACTTTTATTGATCAAAATTCTTCAGGTTCGGTAGAACCAAGCATCATCAGGCTTACCCAAAACGAGTGGCCTTAAGGTCTAAAGTCAGCGATATACGACTTGAACTCATAACCTGAAGGTCCTTGGTTCGAATCCATTCTCCACTACCTAAAAAACCACCTAAGTGGTGGTTTTTTCTTTCTTCGGGTTTTCTATTTTTAACAGTCTCTTTTTTGTTGATTAGGATAAAATCAAAAGAAATCAATGCCTTGCGCTGGCATTTTTAAGATAGTCGCCTTTTTATCAATATAAAGGTAAAGAGAGAAAAAATGGAAAA
>JBGQAS010000433.1:0-2212 GCA_041494435.1 Anaerolineaceae bacterium
CAAGACCCTCCGCAATGCGGTTCAAAATGGCAGGATAACTCACGCTTACTTGTTTTCAGGTCCGCGCGGTACGGGTAAAACCACCACCGCTCGCCTTCTAGCCAAGGCTGTTAATTGCACGAACGAAGATCAATCCAAACGTCCCTGTAATGAATGTGCCTTCTGCAAGCAGGTTAATGATGGCGAATTCCTGGATTTGATCGAGATCGATGCTGCCTCCAATACCAGTGTCGAAGATGTCCGGGATTTGCGTGAAAAGATCAATTATTCGCCCACGCAGGCAAAATACAAGGTCTACATCATTGATGAAGTTCACATGCTCTCGACTCCGGCGTTTAATGCCCTCTTGAAAACACTGGAAGAGCCTCCCGAGCACGCTATTTTCATCCTCGCTACAACGGATATTTTTAAGATCCCCGCCACGGTCCTTTCTCGTTGCCAGCGCTATGAGTTTCGGCGTATATCCGTACAGCAAATGGTCGATTATCTACGTCCGCGGATTGAAAAGGAAAAGATTTCCATCGATGATGATGCCCTCTTGTTCATTGCCCGCCAGTCCACTGGCAGCATGCGCGACGCGATTTCCCTCCTGGATCAATTGGCATCCTCGGGAGAAAAGATCACCCTTGCCTTTGCTCAGGTTGTCCTGGGGACCGCTACGAACCAGTTGGTGATTGACCTTACCAATGCCTTGATTCATCGGGACCATGCCAGGGGATTGGAAATCATCCAGATTGCCCAGGATGCTGGTTCGGATACACGCCAGTTCGCCCGCCAGGTGGTCGATTATTTGCGTGCCCTTATGCTGGCCAAAGCCGAAGGTATCGAACGGACAGATGTACCTCCCGAGATCAGGGCGAAAGTAAAAGAGCAATCCGATCAATTGGACAATACGCGCTTGCTGAATTTTATTCGCTTGTTCAGTACAGCAGCCGGTGAGACTCCCCGGGGTGGCACCTGGCAGCCCGGTTTGCAGTTGGAGCTGGCTGTGGTCCAAGCCATGGAATTTGCAGCCCCCCAGGGTGGCAACGACCCCCGCCCTTCTTCACTCAATCAAACAGTTACAGTTCAAAAAAGCAAACCTCCAAGTGAACCTATTTCTCCGCCCATTAAGAGTTCTTCAGCTTCTGTGGTGAAGACTCCCCCAAAAGTTGAAGAACCTGTCCCTGCGAAAATTCAACCTCAAAAAGAGGGCCCAGCGTCAGCAACCCAGGTTTCGGTGATCACCCAGCGCTGGAAGGAAATCAAGGAAGCCGTAAAAACAAAACGAGTTCCTGTCAGCGGTCTATTAAACTCAAGCACTCCAATGATTAAAGGCAATACGCTCACACTTGGATTCCAGGGGGAAGTAGTCCGCTCGAAAATGGATACCCCTGAAAATATTGAACTTACTCGCCAGGCTATCAAGGAAGTCTGTGGGATCGATGTGACCATCCGTTGCATCGTGAACAGCAGGAATGGTACGGCCGTGCCTGCGGATGAAGATATCGAGAGTGATGGACTGGTGGGAACAGCTCTCGGTCAGGGTGGTCAGCTCGTCCACAAAGATTGAATTGTTAGAAAATTTTTTGGAAGGTTTAGGAGAATCATATGGCTAAAGGATACAATCGACCTGTTGGGGGTGGTGGCGGTGGCGGTGGAATGATGGCCCAGCTTAAGCGCATGCAGGAACAGATGGAACAGGCTCAGGCGGAACTTGCTGATAAGTTCACCACGGCCAGTGTTGGCGGAGGCTCAGTAAAAGTCACGATGAGCGGTGATCAAAAATGTAAATCCGTCGAGATCGACCCCGAGCTCGTCAAGACAGCCGATGCAGAAATGCTCCAGGATTTGTTGTTATCCGCGATCAATCTTGCCCTCGAACAATCACAAAAAATACGTGATGAGCAAATGGCTCCCTTCATGAGCGGTTTGCCGGGAATGGGATTCTAAAAATCCATGCCGAATCTTCCCGAACCTATTCAGAACCTGATCAATGCCTTCCAGCGGTTGCCGGGTATTGGACCGAAAACCGCTTCACGACTGACCTTCTTTCTCTTGCGTGGTTCGGATGATCTGCCCGAGAAATTGGCTGAAGCCTTGAGTTCCTTGCGGTCAGCCACCCATCTGTGCAAGGAATGTTTCAACATCACCCTCGCTGACCGGGAACTCTGTGAATTTTGTGCTGATCCCGCCCGCGATCCTGGAATTCTTTGTGTTGTCGAAGAACCCC
>JBGQAS010000381.1:0-2608 GCA_041494435.1 Anaerolineaceae bacterium
GGAGAATTGGGATACCTGCAAATGCAAGCCCGACGTGCAGCACGTTTGGTGATCGACACAGGCATCCATTCCAAGAAGTGGGCCTTCGACAAGGCAGTTTCCTTCATGATTGAGAATACAGGAATGACGGAGTACGATGTGCAAGGTGAAGTTGGCCGAAGCATCGTCTGGCCTGGACAGGAGTGTTCCTATTACGTGGGCTACCTGAAAATCCTTGAGCTCCGCCAGCGGATGCAAAAAGCCCTGGGAGACAAGTTCGATATCAAAGCATTCCATGATCTTGTGCTGGGAGGTGGCCCTGTGCCATTGGCCGTGCTGGAACAAGAAGTCAATGATTATCTAGCAGTTAGTCAGTAACTTGACACACAATTTATTTGGAGGAGAGATGAGTAAAAAGATAGTTGTGCTACGGGGTAGTCCGCGCAAGAATGGCAATAGCAATACCCTGGCTGATGAATTAACCAAGGGCGCTAAGTCGATGGGTGCTGAAGTCCAGAATTTTTTCCTTCAGGATATGCACATCGAAGGTTGCTCGGGCTGCGACGCCTGCCAGGTGAATGCGGATGAACATTGCATCATCGAAGACGACATGCAAAAGATCTACCCAGTGATAAAGAAAGCCGATGCCGTTGTGTATGCCAGCGCCATATACTTTTTTACCTACACTGCCCAGATCAAGGCGGCTATTGACCGTTTGTACGTTTTCGAGAGCCCCAAGGGTAGTGCATTGATGCACAAACCCGTGGGAATCCTGCTCACTTACGGGGATTCGGATCAAATTAAATCGGGTGTGGGGAATGCCATTCACACTTTCGAGGACATGTTTCGTTATCTGAGATCGCCTATTGTGGGTATTGTGCATGGAACTGCCAATAATGTGGGCGATGTCCAGAATAACAACGAACTGATGAAAGAAGCTTTTGATCTGGGGGTTGCCCTGGCGAAGTAATTTATAAATTCATTTGCCTACAAGCTGAGATAAATAGAAAAATGCCCTCCGAAATATCGGAGGGCATTTACTTTCCAATAATCTATCTGAATTTAGGATCTTTTTGATTTATCCAAACAGGTGGAAAACTGCAATCAAGGGGGCGATGAGGGAGGAAACTAGTGACATGACGGTAATGAGTGTATTTATGGAAGGTCCAGCCGTATCTTTGAATGGATCGCCAACCGTATCTCCAATGATGGCTGCTTTATGTGCCTCTGAGCCAACTCCACCAAATTCACCACTTTCGATATATTTCTTGGCGTTATCCCACAAGCCACCGGCATTCGCCATGAACAGGGCAAACACAATTCCCACAAAAATGGAACCTGCCAGGAACCCACCCAAGGCTTCGGGGCCGAGGATGAATCCGACCAGCAAGGGTAGAACCAGAGCTATGAGAGCGGGTAGAATAAGTGATTTCAAAGCACCCTCAGCGGCCAGACTCACACAACGGGTATAATCCGGTTCCACCTTCCCTTTCAAGATCCCCGGGAATTTCTTAAACTGGCGGTGGATTTCCTTGATCATTTTGAAGGCGTTGTCTGTAACGGAGAGCATCGTGAGGGCGCTGAACAACGGAGGTGTGAACGAACCAATGAACATCCCTGCGATGACCATAGGATCTGACAGACTGATGGTAAGAGTGAATCCATGAGCCGCCATTACTTCTTTATAAGCCGCGAAAAGTGCCAGAACCGTAAGGGCAGCGGCGCTGATAGCAAAACCCTTGGTGATGGCTTTGGCAGTGTTGCCGGCGGAGTCCAACTCATCTGTCACTTCAATCACTTTCTTCGACATATGAGTCATTTGGGCAATCCCACGGGCATTATCGACGATAGGACCGTAAGCATCCGCAGAAACAATCATCCCGCTGATGGAAAGTAGCCCGACTGCACTGATCCCAACACCGTAGATCCCGGGTAATCCTGTCGCTTGGGCGAGAAAAAAGGAAAGCAAAGAGGCAAGGGCGATCCCAATAAGGGAAGGTACAATGCTGATCAGCCCATGGCTGAACCCTGTAATGATGGTTATGGCTGCTCCTGATTTGGACTCCCTCGCCGTTTGGATCACCGGAGTGTGCTCATCGGAAGTGTAATAATCGGATGTTAATCCGATGACAATTCCCGTAACCAGTCCTGCCAAGGTTGCCCAAAGAATACCCAGTTTGTATCCTCCCAGCAAGACCAAAGCAGTTACAAAAATCGCGAAAACGACGCAAGTAACAATGGTGCCTGAATTTAAAGCCCGTCCAGGTTTGCCGCTTTTACGAACTCTGGCAAACTGCATACCGATAAGCGATGCGGCCACCCCAAGACCGCAAAGTAGCAAAGGTAAAACCGTATACTGGATGCGATCGGGTTCGGCAAAGAGCATGGATGAACCAAGCAACATTGCAGCTACGGTACTGGCGACATAGCTGTCAAAAATATCCGACCCCATGCCTGCCACATCCCCCACGTTGTCACCCACATTATCCGCAATAACTGCGGGGTTACGCGGGTCATCCTCCGGGATGCCAACTTCAATTTTGCCCACCAGGTCTGCAGCAATATCCGCTGACTTGGTATAAATGCCACCCCCAGCTTTGGCCAGCAAAGCCAACGTAGAGGCGCCGAA
>JBGQAS010000094.1:0-6764 GCA_041494435.1 Anaerolineaceae bacterium
GCACCCGCGATTTCCTTTACTTCATTGAATGCCACATCACCAACCAACCGGTATCCACGAGGTTTGGAAGGGTCTTCCACCCGGTTGATGCCCACATCGATCACCACCGCACCGGGTTTGATCCAATCTTTCTTCACCATCTCGGCTCTCCCGATGGCTGCAATGAGGATATCAGCCTGGCAGCAAATGGAGGGTAAATCCTTCGTGTGTGAATGACAGAGAGTCACCGTGGCGTTCGCACGGATGAGCAGCAACATTGTCGGCATACCCACAATGTTGGAACGACCCAGGACTACCGCATTCAACCCCTCCAGGCTGGTAAATTGCTGGTTGAGTAAATACATCACCCCCGTGGGGGTTGCCGGTGTGAACAAGGGGTCGCGCCCTTTTTGGGCCAACCTGCCAATATTCACCGGGTGAAAGCCATCCACATCTTTGCGCAAATCGACAGCACTGAGGATTTTTTCCTCGTCGAACCCCGAGGGCAAGGGCAATTGGACCAGAATGCCATGAATCGAGGGATCATCATTCAGCTTCTTGACCTGCTCTTCCACTTCTACTTGGGGAGTGGTTGCCAGGAGTTCCAACCCAACTGAGTGGATCCCTACTTCATCACAAGCTTTCCGTTTTGAACGAACATATGCCTGGGAAGCTGGATTCTCTCCCACCAACACAGTCGCCAAACCTGGGACCATTAATCCCGCGTCAATCCTTTTTTTTACTTCGGACGCCACTTCCGCTCGGATTTTTTCAGCAATTGCTGCACCATCGATTATTTTTGCCGTCATGAATAACCTCCATTTGATGTGAAAAATTATATCGCTGCCATCTTTGAAACACATTAACTTTATGAATATTTAATTCGAGAATCATGAACTTTGTTTGGTTAAGAATGAGTTGCGCTATAATTCACCCCTGGAGAGGAATTCTTATGAGCAAAATCAGTGTCATCGGAACGGGGTATGTCGGCTTGGTGACTGGAACATGTTTTGCCGATTTGGGGAACCATGTTACCTGTCTAGATGTAGATGAAAACCGCATTGCGAATCTAAAAAAAGGGAAGATGCCCATTTACGAACCCGGGCTTGAGCAGTTGGTGGATCAGAATGTCAAAGCTGGTAGGTTGCATTTCACCACCAATTACCCGGAAGCCATCAAAGATGCCGATTTTGCTTTCATTGCCGTAGGAACCCCTTCAGGGGTGGATGGCGAAGCAGACTTGCAATATGTTCGTGTGGCCGTGGAAGCCATTGCCGATATAGTCACTCATTCAATTGTGCTGGTTAATAAATCCACTGTTCCGGTAGGAACTGGAGACTGGGTGGCAGAAATTTTCCGAAAGCATTGCAAGGATCCTAACCTAGAATTCAAGGTGGTGTCCAATCCTGAGTTCCTCCGGGAAGGCTCCGCCATTTTCGATTTCATGAATCCAGACCGCGTTGTGTTGGGATCAACCGACCGTGAAGCCGCAAATAGGGTTGCCATGCTTTATTCCCCTTTGCGAGCTCAAATCCTGGTGACCGATCTGCGTACTGCTGAAATGATCAAATACGCATCCAATGCCTTCCTCGCGACCCGCATTTCCTTCATCAATGAAATCGCTAATATCTGCGAGGAACTTGGTGCGGATGTGGTTGAGGTTGCCCAGGGGATGGGGATGGATAAGCGCATCGGTCACGAATTCCTGGATGCCGGTCTTGGATGGGGCGGAAGTTGCTTTCCCAAAGATGTGAAAGCCCTGGAACACATGGCTGTCTTGAACGGTTCCCAGCCCCAATTGCTGCAAGCTGTCATGGAAATCAACCGCAACCAGCGACGACGCGCTATTTTGAAATTGCGCAAGGCGTTGGGAAAACTGGAAGACAAAGTAATTGGTGTCCTTGGTTTAAGTTTTAAACCCGATACAGACGACATCAGGGAAAGCCCTGCCCTCGATCTAATCCATCAATTCCAAAATGAAGGGGCGATCTTAAAGGCATACGATCCCCAGGCTATGCCCAACGCGAAACAGGTACTAAAAAAAGTACAATTATGTGCTGATCCGTATGAAGTGGCAACGGGAGCGGATGCGTTATTGCTGGCGACCAAGTGGAATGAATTCAAGCAAATTGATTTTACGAAAATCCGGAAGGTCATGCGGCAACCCATCATCCTGGATGGCAGGAATATTTGGGACCCTGAACTCCTCCGTTCGCTTGGATTCACATATTTTGGAATCGGTCGCGGAACTCAGATCAATAACAAGCAATAATAATTAAGATGGGTTTGATCAACCAAATCTTATTTATTGAGATTGTGGTCTTTCATGTATTGGCGCAGGAAATCACCCGTATAAGACCCCTTGGCATTACAGATCTCTTCGGGAGTACCTTCAGCGACTAATTCGCCTCCCCGATCGCCGCCCTCCGGACCAAGGTCGATGATGTAGTCAGCCACCTTTATGATATCCATGTTGTGCTCGATGATCAGGACGGAATTCCCACAATCCACGAGTTTCTGCAATACTTCGATAAGCTTATGCACATCGGCTGCATGCAACCCCACTGAAGGTTCATCCAAAACGTAAAGCGTTCTTCCCGTAGCCCGTCGTGAAAGTTCCTTGGCGAGTTTTACTCGTTGGGCCTCACCACCCGACAAAGTGGTTGCAGGTTGCCCGATCTTTATATATCCCAGGCCGACATCCTGGAGAGTTGTTAATTTATTGAAAATGGCGGGAATATTCGCAAATAATTCCATCCCTTTGTCAACCGTGGTATCCAGAACATCTGCAATGGAAAGTCCCTTGAAGTGCACCTGAAGTGTTTCGCGGTTAAAACGGGCTCCATGACATACGTCGCAGGGGACATAAATATCCGGAAGGAATTGCATTTCGATTCTTAATTGCCCCTGACCCTGGCAAGCCTCACATCGACCGCCATGTACGTTGAAGGAAAACCTGCCAGCTTTATATCCTCGCATTTTGCTATCGGGCAATTCGGTGAAAAGCTTGCGGATCTCATCGAACATACCTGTATAAGTACCCGGGTTCGATCGAGGTGTTCTCCCGATGGGAGATTGGTCGATATTGATTACTTTGTCCAGAAGCTCCTCACCCTCGATACGGTCGTAATCCCCGGGTTGTGTATGAGCACCGTTCAAGTCCCGAGCCAGGGCGTTGTAGAGAACATCCACCATGAGCGAGGATTTGCCTGAACCAGAGACTCCGGTTATGCAAACAAATCTACCCAGAGGAATGGAAACTTCAAGGTCTTTTAAGTTGTTGGTTCGCGCGCCCACCACTTTCAGCCACTTGCCGTTTCCCTTGCGGCGTTGCTTGGGCATTGGCACTTGCAAGCGCTGGGAAAGGTAAGCGCCCGTAAGAGATTCCTTGCTCTTCAAAATTTCTTCCAAAGGGCCTTCAGCAACCAACCTACCCCCCTGATCACCAGCCCCAGGTCCAAGGTCGATAATCCAATCCGCGCTGCGAATGGTCTCTTCATCGTGTTCGACGACGAGCACTGTATTCCCAATATCCCGCAAACCCTTGAGAGTATCCAATAAACGGGTGTTATCCCGTGGATGTAACCCAATCGAGGGCTCATCCAGCACATACAAAACGCCCATCAATCTCGAACCGACCTGGGTCGCAAGCCGGATGCGTTGAGCCTCTCCGCTGGAAAGAGAACCAGCCGACCGGCGCAAAGTCAAATAATCCAAGCCAACATCCACCAGGAAACCGAGCCGGGAGATGATCTCCTTCAAGACTCGATCCGAAATCGCTGCTTGTCTTGAAGTAAGAATGGTCTTTGGCCCGCACAATTTTTTCGCCCAATCCAATGCTTTCTGAACAGGCCAATCGGTGACTTCTACAATATTGTTTCCATCGACAGTAACAGCCAGGGCTTCGGGTCGCAAACGCTTTCCCTGGCAAGTGGGGCATACTTTATCGGTCATGAACTCTGAGATGGCGTTCCTTATGTAATCCGAATTGGATTCCCGGAAGCGGCGCATCAGGTTGGGGATGACACCTTCGAATGTTGTGGAGAAGGAAGTAGTCCGGTTATTCCCCCCGGTCATGGTCATGTCCACTTCATCCTTCCCGGACCCGTACAGAATCAGATTTAATTTCTCATCGGGAATTTCAGAAATCGGACCATCCACGTTAATGTGGTACTTCTTGCCCATAGCTTCGATCATCTGCCAGCGGTATCCCCCTTGTTCGCGCGGGCCATTCCATTCCAGGGCTACAATGGCACCTTCCCTGAGTGAGCGCTCTTTATCTGGAATGATCAAATCCGGATCTATCTCCAATTTGCTGCCCAACCCCTGGCAATCCGGACAGGCACCATGGGGGGTGTTAAAGGAAAAGGTCCGCGGCTCGATTTCGGGGATGCTGACGCCATGAACAGGGCAGGCCAAATGTTCAGAGAAGAATAAATCCTGGGGAGGCTTGGTGGAAATGTTCTGTACGGTGAGGTAACCCTCCCCTACCTTCAACCCAGTTTCAATTGAATCAGTGAGGCGGGTTCTGTTCTGCTTCTTCTCAGCTTCATCCCCAGAGTGAGTGATCACCAGACGATCCACTACAGCTTCAATAGTGTGGATCTTATAACGGTCCAGGTTGATTTCTTCATCAAGGTCCTGCAGCTTGCCATCCACCCTTACACGCAAGAAACCCGCTTTGCGTACTTCGTCGAAAACAGCCTGGTACGTACCTTTTCTGCCCCGGACTATGGGTGCCAGGATAAGCAATCGAGTATCCTCGGGAAGTTCTTCAATGGTATCCACAATCTCTTGGGCAGATTGTTTAACTACCTCCCGTCCACATATGGGACAATGAGGAATGCCAATCCTTGCAAAGAGGAGTCGCAGGTAGTCATAGATTTCGGTGACAGTCCCCACCGTTGACCGGGGATTATGAGAGGTGGCTTTTTGATCGATGGAAACGGCGGGAGACAACCCATCGATGTAATCCACATCGGGTTTATTCATTTGCCCCAGGAATTGACGCGCATAGGCGGAAAGAGATTCCACATACCGACGCTGTCCCTCGGCAAAGATCGTGTCAAATGCAAGGGAGCTTTTCCCCGAACCAGACAAGCCAGTTATTACAACAAATTTATCTCGTGGGATCTCTACAGTGATGTTCTTTAGATTATGTTCACGGGCACCGACCACCCGAATTAAGTTTTGAGTCATTCGAAAACCTGTTCTAGTGGAATAAAAATATTATAGCACAAATGTTTCAATTTCTTCTATATTTATCGAACTTTGTATTATACCATCTGCAAAAACAGGCGACACTTTTGTCGCCTGTTTCAGTATTAGCCTTTTATAAGAGCATGAACTGGATTCTTTGGTGATTTCGCACAATTCTTTCAAAAACCCATCGTGGTTTTCGAATGGATAAAAGCTATCTTGTGCTCCGACAGTACAAAAGGATCCTTTTTGATTGACTCAATTTCTTTGGGTTTTTAATTGAGCAACTTGGGGGAGAAATCAGCGACAATTAAGCATAATTGGTACATCTCCCGCTGATTAAGATACTCTTGACAAAAATACACCTTAAGATAATATCCATTGTGACTATTTATTTTATATGGTCACACAGTATAAGGATGATATATGCCAAAAGCATTCACAGCAAGAGAAAATGAATTGATTAGAAATCGGCTTGTAGAACTCGGATACAAGCAATTCTCTCTTTACGGGTTGAAAAAAACCAACGTCGAGGAGCTTGCCAAAGCCGCTGGGATCTCCAAGGGAGCATTTTATAACTTCTATGAATCCAAAGAAATCCTTTTTATGGATGTCGCGGAACTGGCTGAAAAACGTTTTCGTCAGGAAATTTTCGCTGTGATCGACCTTCCTGGCTCATCGCCCCGGGTCCGCCTGACTACCGTCTTCATGAAGGCATTTGAGCTGTTAAAAACGATCCCCATTTTACAATTCTTAACCGGCAGTGACTTTGACGTGCTTATTCGTAGGGTGCCCGCAGAAAAAATCCAAGAGCACATGACTAGCGATCAGAAATTTTTTGAGGAGCTGATCACCCGCTGCCGGGAAGCAGGCATTCCCATCAAAGTACAAGCCAAAGAGATAGACAGTTTGCTGTATCCTATCGTGATAGCTGAATTGCACCCGAACAATCTAGGCTCAAATTACTTTGGTGGAAGTATCGATTCGCTTTTGGATCTAGTGTCTGCGTTCTGCCTGGGTGAGATCGAGAGTCAGATCCAAACTCAGATCAATCCTTTTACCAATCTGAATAAGGATAGCAAAAATGAAACTTTCCATTGAAACGGATGACCTCGGAAAACACTATGGAAATATAACCGCGGTTGAACATCTCTCATTGCGCGTCAGCGAAGGAGAAATTTATGCTTTCCTGGGCTTAAATGGCGCCGGGAAAACGACTACTATTCGCATGTTGCTGGGAATGATCAAACCCACCACCGGATCTGCCCATGTGCTTCAAACCAGGGTCCAGCTTGGCAGCAAGGTACCTTGGGCATCGGTTGGTTATCTGGTAGAAATTCCACATGCTTATCCCGAATTGACGGTATATGAAAACCTGGAAATTTCCCGTCGCCTGCATCCTGGTGTATCTCCAAGTGCCGTCAGCCAGATCATCGAACGCTTGGGACTGGCAGCTTATGCCGACCGACGGGCAGGAATTCTTTCCCAAGGCAACGCCCAACGGCTTGGACTGGCAAAAGCATTTCTGCACCACCCCAAGCTGATCTTTTTGGACGAACCTGCCAATGGACTGGATCCTGCTGGGA
>JBGQAS010000300.1:0-3255 GCA_041494435.1 Anaerolineaceae bacterium
AACTCCCACTTTTACCTTGACTCCTCTCCCCACCAACACCTTGCTTCCCACATGGACTTCGGAGATGACCCCAACAGTTTCTTTCACTGTCCCTCCTTTGCCGACCCCCACTACAACATTAACCCCAACGAAAACCTTCATCCCATATCAGTCTCGTGGCGACCTGCATATGCATACCACCTGTTCTGATGGTGCCAATACCTTGGATGAAATGGTGAAGATGGCTCTTGTCTGGCATTATGACTTCATTGCCATCACCGACCACCACATGTGCAAAGATGTCCGCATCGCCTGCCGGAATGAAGATAGGCTTCACTGCTTCTACGGGCAGGAGGTGGGTGGAGTTAATAAGATCGAGATCCTCGCCATCGGGATCACGGTTGAAATAGATTATGGTCTGCCTGCTGATGTCATCGTGAACCAGATCCATCAACAGGGAGGCATTGCGATTGCCGCTCATCCCTGGATTGAAGGGCAGGATTTTACCCAGGATCAATTGATGAACTCGGGTCTGGACGCGATGGAGTGCCCGGCGGATGGCAGCAAGCCATTCTCGTTTGATACCAGTGCTTTGCCATGTGTTTATGACAGTGATGCTCATAGCACCCAAACGCTCGACCCCAAGCATTCGAATCTCTGTGACATGCGTATTCAAACAGTGGCGGATCTGCGCACAGCCATCCTCAGTGGAAAATGTCACCAGGGAACACCCGAATAAAAAGTAAGCCCCATTGAATAAAAATCAATGTTTCATCTTGGTATTGTTTCCAATCCTTTTTCTCGCGGGATGCAGTTTCATTTCTAGGGAAAGCCTTTCCATGCCGTCTGCACTTCCAGTGCCAATTCCAACCCACGCGGTTGGGGTCTATCGTGGTGATCTTCATATACACACGAATTGTTCCGATGGTCATAACACCTATGATCAGATGATTCAGGCAGCCCTGGCCGCCGGGCTCGATTTCATTGCCATCACCGATCACTTCTGGTGTCCCGAAACAATTGCCCGGTGCGAATCGGAAACGCGCCTGGTTTGCTTTCCAGGTAAGGAAATTTCAGAAAGTGTTCACATCCTGGCAGTGGGGATTCCCAGTAACGTGAACGTGGGTCCGGTGAAGGATGTCGTGAGTACCATACATAAATTGGGTGGTGTTGCTATTGCCTCTCATCCCTATCGTGAGGATAAAAAGTATACGTCAAGCCTTTTGCTCAACAGCGACTTTGATGCCATGGAATGCAACTTTCATCAAGACATCCTGTTGACCTTTGACACTCAAAGCATGGCTTGTGTGTGGGATAGCGATGCACATGAAGTCAGCGATATAGCGGCATACCCCGCCACCACTACCGCTTGCGACATTCCCATCAAAACGATTGACGACTTAAAGACCGCGATCGCCGGTGGTCATTGTCAACCGGGGAATTAATTATTCGTTGCCAGGTAAATTGGTTCAGGGAGTTGAACTTTTTAGGGGGTACATCGCTAAAACGAAGTCATACCAATCCCCAAAGCTTTTAGGCTCGTCCATTTGCTTCTGGAATTGGTCAGAAAGGACAGCCATCTTTTCAAAGAATAGGCGAGCTTCTTCGGGGGGTAAACGAAGACTGTTTCGCTGGGCGATGAAACGACGTTGAGGTTGCGGACTGTTCTCTGCATCAATCCAGCCTCCTTCCAATCCTTTTCTCAACTTGGTTTTCGCCTTGTCAAAAACATACGTCAACATCTGTTCATTTGCAACATCACCTGAGCGTGAGCCTATGGAGAGAAGATGATCTTCCACCCTCAGGTGGTACGCACGGACCCGATAAAAGCGTTCCACCAGGTGGCGCACCTTGCGTTCCATCACCACCTTTACCAGCCCATGGGATTCAAGCATGTTGAAATGGTAATAAAGTTTTACCTGGTCAAGTTGAAGCTCGGCTGCGATCTGCTTGATGCTTTTCGCTTCATCGCGAATGGTTGCAAGAAGTTGAAGGTGTAACGGGTCAGCAGCCACCTGCAACGTTTCCAGGTCGTGGATCAGGATTTCATCTTCTGGGTTGGTGAATGTACCAATGGCAAGAACTTCTTTCATGTTTTGTCCTTTATTTAAATTGTTTTAAATATTTTATATTGAAACGAATGTGTGTCAAGGGATATTGGAAACGCTTGTCGAAAAAATACATATAATGTAGATCAGGCAAACCAAAAGAGGAGGTAGGTAATGAGAAAAATGTTGTTATTTATCCTGCCGATTCTCTTGCTAGGGTTGGGGGCGTGTCAAGGGACCATCGCTGGATCGGACCAATTGGTAACTCAGGTCCGGATCGTTTCTGGAGTCAATGCTGTACGCTCGATGACAAGCGGTGACCTGACCATCGAACAGGGCACTCATGAATCGTTGACCATCCAGGCGGATGTAAACATCATTTCCCTGCTGACATCAGATGTCTCTGGTGGGACACTGGAATTAAGCGTTCAATCTTTGAGCGGTTTTACCACCAGCCTTCCCATTAAATACACACTGGTAGTGAAAGACATCAACGCCCTCACCCTGATGGGTTCCGGAGACATTACCGCTTCAGCATTAAATGGGGATACTGTGACAATCACCAGCATGGGTTCGGGTGATACCAAAATTACTCAACTTATTGCGAAGACCATGAATGTTGCCATCGATGGTTCTGGTGATGTGAATGTCTCTGCGGGTAATGCAGATAATGCCAAGGTCCAGGTAAATGGCTCGGGCAGTTTTTTAGCTGGTAATCTCCAGATCGGGAAAGCCATATTCTCCATCTTGGGTTCAGGAAATTCCGAAACCTGGGTAACGAATGAGTTGAGCGTCAATATTCTGGGCAGTGGGGATGTGCGTTATTACGGGAAGCCCGCTCTCCAGCAATCCATTCTTGGCTCGGGTAATGTTGTTTCTTGGGGAAATAAATAAGGAATCAGATATTAAATCAAAAACGGCGAGAATTCTCGCCGTTTTGTTTTTAATGTTTTGTTGATTAATCTCCAAATTTCTTGTAGAACCAGGTTTTGATTCCCTGGGTGATGAACATGTAGGCGATCATCATCCCTGCCAGGAACAGCCAGTAGATGGGGGGCAGCGGTACAAATCCCAGCGCTCCTGCAATGGGAGAATAAGGCAGGTAGATCCCTACTCCAACGATCGCCAGTGAGGTAAGCAGAAGGGGGAGGCTCGCACGGCTCTGCAGGAACGGGATGCGGTTGGTCCGGATCACGTGGATGATCAACGTTTGCGTGAACAGGCTCTC
>JBGQAS010000330.1:0-2982 GCA_041494435.1 Anaerolineaceae bacterium
ATATAGCGCTGGAAAATTAAAGCCAGGAGCACAGGTGGAAGGGCAGCCAGAATTCCACCCGCCATCATCCCTGTAATATTAGTCACATAACGACCGACAAATTCTGAAATTGCAACGGGCACCGTCTTGGAAGCCAGGGTGCTGGTGAAGATCAAGGCATAGAAAAATTCATCCCAGGACAATAGAAATATAAACAAAGCGGTCGAGACCAGCCCAGGAGAAGCAATGGGCAAAACGATCCTGAAAATTATCCCCATGCGCGAGCAACCATCCAGCCGGGCGGCCTCTTCCAACTCAATCGGGACAGACTGGAAGAAAGTCGCCAGCATCCAAATTGCAAAGGGTAAAGCAAAGCTCATATAGGTAATCACCAATACAGCTGGTTTATCAATTAATTTGAGTTGCGAAGCAACCACAAACAAAGGGATGATCAATGAAATTTCCGGAATCATTTTGGTTCCCAATATGCCAAGCAAAATGGTATGTCGTCCTTTAAACTTCACCCGTGCCAGGACATAGGCAGCCAAAATGCCAATGATCAGGCATAAGACGGTCAGGGCTGAAGCAATTTTGAACGAATTGATCAATGTAATACTGAAAGCTTTTGGGACAGCAGACTTTGCCAAATCCGGGAAGAAGATATCCAAATAATTCTGGAGAGTGGGATGTTGGGGTATCCAGTGTGGAGGAATTGCCACCAACTCCCCCTGAGTGGAAAAGCTGGATGATAGCAACCACAAAATGGGGAAATAAATAAATCCCAATAACGGCAAGGTTAGAAGAAATAAACCAAACTTCCGGAGGAATTTGCGAAAGCTCATGCCGAAGTCTCCTCAGGACGATACAGAAAACGGATGTAAATGACCGCCATGATAATGGTGAAAATGGAGATCAAAAAAGATAACGCGGAACCTGTTCCCAGCTTGCCAAAAGTGAAAGAGTTCATATAAGTAAGATATGAAATCGTCACAGTGCCATATGCCGGACCCCCACTGGTGATGATATATACAAGATCGAAAACACGGAAGGCTTCCACCGTGCGGATGATCAAAGCAATAAGAATCGCAGGACGTAACAATGGCAATCGAATATACCAAAACCTTTGCCAGGCACTGGCACCATCGACTTCAGCAGCTTCATCCAGTTCCACCGATAGTCCCGCCATGGCTGCCTGCAGGATCAAGGCAACAAATGGGACCACGTGCCAGATATCCGCAACGATCACCAGGTTCATGGCGGTGACAGGATTGGTCAAGAATGGTATGTAATGTTTGATCAGCCCCAATTGCATGAGCAGACCATTCAGAGCGCCAAAATCCCCGCTGTAAATCCACCTCCACATGGCACCGTTCACAATTGTGGGCATTGCCCAGGGGATGATCAAACTGAAACGAATGAACTTCCATCCAAAGGGTTTGGAATTGATCAATTGGGCTATTACCAATCCCAACACAAGCTCCAATCCCACAGAAACGAAAGTAAAGTAAGCCGTGCGACCGATGGTTTCCCAAAACGTACGATCTTTCACTATATCGATAAAGTTTCCCAGCCCTACGAAAGTCCTGACTTGATTAATCCCCGAAGGAGCATTGAACAAACTTAGATACAGGGTGTTGAGAATTGGCCAAAGGGTAACGCCCAGGATCACCAGAAGACTCGGGATCAGGAGCAACCAGGCAAAGCGTGCATCCTGCTTCCTTAATGACAGACGGGGTTTGGTCGTCGCGTCAGGAGAGGTGGTCATAGTCTATTAAGTATGGATGGATTTGCAAACTTCGCAAATCCATCCATTATCCATATCCAGGGCTACTGTCCCGCTAATTGAACCCAGATCGCGGCGGCATCATCCAATGCCTGCTGTGGGGTTTTATTCCCAGCAAAAACATCCTGAAGTGCCTGCTGAAGTGCAGCGGAAGCTTCAGCGTAATAAGGTACATTGGGACGTTCCGAGGCAAAGGGGAATTGGGCCAGGAACGCTGGAAGCGTGATGGGGTTGGAGGGGGTGGCTGCCAACAGTTTGGTCAGATTGTCACCCGTATATTCTGCTTTCCAGATGGGAAGTTGTTTTGCTGAATATTTCACCTGGACCGCTTCGCTGGAGAGATACGTGAGGAATTTCCAGGCAGCGTCTGCATTGGGGGAGGTCGCGGTTACGCCAAAAGCAGTGGAACCATCCACGCCTGCGCCCATGATCCCTGCTGCCTTTCCAGCCTCAAAAACTGGAGCCGGGGCAAAAGCAAATTGGTCCACACTGGCTGATTTGGTTGGATCCTGCCCGTTACTATATCCGGATAGCCAGTCCAACATGAAGGCTGATTTTCCCGAAATGAAATTTGTCTCGACATCGCCTTCACCGTAAACAGAGGAAGAAGGATTGGATATCCCTTCATCAAGGGTTTGTTTCATCCATGTCAGCACCTGGACGCCCTTTTCATTATTGAACGCAGGTTTTCCATTTGCATCCAGGAATGTGCCGCCATTGCCCACCAGGAGAATGGTGAAATCACAAATTGCCGCTTCGGCTTGTTTCCACGACCAGGCAATTGGAAATTCGGCAAGCTTTTTTTGTTGAATTACCTTCGCCTGGGTGATTAATTCCTCCCAGGTTGTGGGAGGTGCGCTGAACCCTGCCTGCTGGAGAATATCCTTGTTGTAATAGAAATACTTGGTATCCAACAACCAGGGCATGCCATAGATCTTGCCATTGCGGGTGACGCCATTCCAAGCTGCCGGCAGGATCGCATCCTTTGTTGCTTGATCTATCCGATCGGTAACGTCCAACAGATAGCCCTTCTTGATGAATTCATCGGGCCAGACTACATCGACCATGATGGCATCATATGCCGGGGGCGTGGTGGCCATGCCCGTGACGATCTTGTCATGCACGGCTTCGTAGGCTACAAATTCCCATTGGACCTTGATGCCCGGATTTTCTGCTTCAAATGCTCGGGCGATGGCTTCTTCCTCATCTGTCGACATGGC
>JBGQAS010000337.1:0-2922 GCA_041494435.1 Anaerolineaceae bacterium
CCTGCGCCTTTTCTTGTCCGCCCCAAATATTCCATAATTTGGCACGATAGTTCAAATCAAAGGAAACAATAGAGCCGGAGGCTTTGGCTGCTTTCATCCCCTCGATAATCAATTCACCCGTTGTTTCAGAGAGTGCAGCGAATATTCCGCCACTGTGGAACCAGCGCACACCCGCGCCAAAGATTTTCTTCCAATCAAAGTCCCCGGGTTTGAGAAACCCGGCTGCTTCATTGGCTCGATTGTAAAAAACGATCGGAGGCCGGACTCCAAAACCGCGATCGCTGTATACAGTTGCCATGTTTGGGCCATTAACCCCGTTATGCTTGAAATGCTTGTAAAAGGGAATAACGCCCATCGCCCGAACTCGTTCGGCGATGAGTTCGCCAATAGGGTAATCGGCCATGGCTGTTGCAATGCCGGCTTTCAATTGAAAACAATCGGCTAAGTTGGCAGCCACATTGTATTCGCCACCACTCATATGGATGAGGCACTCACTGGCTTTTCGAAATGGAACAACCCCGGGATCCAACCGGATAACCAACGCTCCCAGGGAAAGAAAATCCAAATCACCTTTCGTCGGAATATTCAGACCATTTTTCATGATACCCTCCCGTGTCCCTGCCTGATCTCTATCTTATTTATAACATCAAGCCTGATAGGCATTCGAGGTGACATCCCCACCATGACCCGTCCAATTCGTGTGAAAGAATTCACCGCGGGGTCTATCCACGCGCTCATAGGTATGGGCGCCGAAATAATCGCGTTGGGCTTGGAGAAGGTTCGCCGGTAACCATTCCCGGCGGTAACCATCATAAAAGGACAGGGCGCTCGACATGGCTGGCAATGGAATGCCCAATTTGAATGCTTCGGAAACCACCCTGCGCCATGCAGGTTGGGATGCGTCAATCTCCTGTTCAAAATACGGATCAAGGAGAAGATTCCCCAGGTTGGGATTATTTTGAAACGCATCCCGGATCTTGCTGAGAAATGCCGAGCGTATGATGCACCCTCCCCTCCACATCGTGGCAACCCCGCCATAATTCAAATTCCAATTGTATTCCTTGGCTGCTGCTCGCATGAGCATGTACCCCTGGGTGTAGGAAATAATTTTGGATGCATACAAGGCATCGCGAAGATCATTCACAAAACTCTGTTTATCCTCATGGGATACCACCTGCGGTCCAGTGAGTACTTTGGACGCTGCCACCCGCTCTTCCTTCAAAGCGGATAATGATCGGGCTAAGACCGCCTCGACAACCAGGGTCAACGGAATACCCATATCCAAGGCAGAAATCCCCGTCCATTTACCGGTGCCCTTTTGACCGGCAGTATCGAGGATGTGATCGATAAGCGGGTTCCCATCCGTGTCTTTGAAAGCCAGGATATCGCGGGTGATTTCAATCAGGTAGGAATCCAGCTTGCCTGTATTCCATTCTGCGAAGACATCATGCATTTCCTCGGGGGTCATGCCCAAAGCTTCCTTCATCAGGTGGTATGCCTCACAGATCAACTGCATGTCACCATATTCGATGCCGTTGTGCACCATCTTCACATAATGCCCTGCCCCGTTTTCACCCACCCAATCGCAGCAGGGTACTGACTGACCATTATCGATCACCTTGGCAGCGATGGCCTGGAAAATGGGTTTCACATATTGCCAAGCAGCCGGCGAACCTCCAGGCATGATCGATGGACCATTACGGGCACCCTCTTCCCCTCCCGAAACACCGGTACCGATATACAGTAACCCCTTGGATTCCACATAAGCAGTCCGGCGAATCGTATCGTTGTAATTCGAATTTCCGCCATCGATGATGATGTCCCCATGATCAAGAAGTGGAATGAGTTGATCGATGAAATCATCCACAGGCTGCCCTGCTTTCACCATCAGCATGACCCGCCGGGGTTTTTTCAGGAGGCTTACGAGTTCTTCGATACTGTGAGCCCCAAGGATTTTTCTCTTGCTACCTTCCCCATCCAGGAATTCATCCACCCGGGAAACAGTGCGGTTATATACGGCAACGGTGAACCCATGGTCGTCCATGTTCAACACCAGGTTCTGACCCATCACCGCCAAACCGATCAATCCGATATCTGCCTTGCTCATTATTTAATCCTTTCAGCCAATCCCACCGGGATATTTCAGGAAATGAAAACTATTTTTATTTTACACGGTATATTCCATTAGAAATCAGAAAAGTTCAAATTCGGTTGCATTCCTGTTCACTTTTCCATACAATGAGAAAATAAATTGTCGCAAGGTCAAATCGTGATGAAACAAAAAACTGGATTTCCTTTCAGCATTGTTCTATCCTGCCAAGCGACCCGCTTTGAGGCCGCAACTTTCCAGGGGGATTTTGAAGCTAATTTGTCGAAGGTTACGGATCTCGGTTATAACGGGGTTGAGTTGGCCATTCGGGCTCCACGGGAAATGGATTATCCATCGTTATATGATTTACTTGCCAAGTTTGATTTGAGGGTCCCTGCCATTGGCACTGGACAGGCATGGGGTGAAGAGCACTTATCCTTCACAGACCCCGACGCCGAAATTCGGGAAAAAGCCATCGAACGTGTAATCGAGCATATCCCATCAGCTTCAATATTGAAAGCACACATCATTATCGGGTTGCTTCGGGGGAAAATCCAGCCAGGTGTGGAACGCCTTCAAGCAGAAGATTGGCTCGTGAACGCCCTTCGCCGTTGTGCAAAAACAGCCAAAAAAGAAGGTGTGACCCTCTGCCTGGAACCCATCAACCATTACGAAACCAGTCTGATCAATACTGTGGATAGCGGGTTGGACTTGATCGAAAAGGTGGGCTCGGAGAATTTTGGATTGCTTCTGGATACCTTCCACATGAACATCGAGGAAGCCAACTTTACCCAATCCATCCGAAAAGCAGGCAAGCGGATTTTTCATTTCCA
>JBGQAS010000244.1:0-4055 GCA_041494435.1 Anaerolineaceae bacterium
CGAATCCCTTGTTTGCAAAAGACACTGAGGGTCATATGCTTGGTTTGTCGAGAAAACCTTTCCATATAGTTATAATAGAACATTATTTCGAAAAGGTCAAGAGGGGGATAAGCAAACTGCAGTTCAAAACCACCCCCTCCGCTTTCAAACCGCACCCTTGCTGGAAATTCACAGCGATGGCATGCCTCCCCCAAATAGGCGGGCTGGACTCAGATTGCTTCGTCAGTCTGATGGTCGCGGAAAAACACCGCTTCCTCAACCCTCCTCGCAATGACAATTAAAACGGGCGCAGCATCTCCAAACGATGCACCGGCCCTCAAAAGCAGGGTGACAAAAACCGTCAAATCCGGTGTGCCCGCCCTTGTACGCACCCCCTCTGCTTTTAGCATGCACCTGCTCGTAACTTCGTTCTTGCTCCTGCTCCTAACTTCGTTATGTCGCGGAGTACTTATTGAATAATGAATAAGGGAAGCATCGCGGTGTACGATCAAAAAAGATAGCTATGGAATGCATCCCCCAAAACAGAATTGAAATCCCTAGTCGGAGCGAAAAAGAGCTCTCTCTCAGGGACGCCCAAAAAAAGGCGGGGTAGCGCAGCTATTGATCTTTCTAAAAAGAAAACTAAATATTGAAGACCCCCACCGATCCTCCCCCTATCAGAAATCCCTAGTCGAGCGGAATTTCACCGCTCTAACCTAGGGACGCCGAACAACGGCGGAGGGGGAGGTGTGAAAAGCTATTTTCGTTTTTCGAAAAGGTATAAAGTCCGTTTGGAACCGCGGACAGCTTTTTTCGAACTCAGCTTGAAATACTTCCCAAATTCAGTTTCAAAATCCTTTTGATTGTAATGATCGAAGATATCCTTGCGGTTCTTGAGGAGGATCTGCACCTGGGAATCTTCCTTGGGGATGAATTCGATGACAAGCCATTTGCCCAGTTCAGCGAAGTATTCCGCAACCTGACCCAGGGGTACATTATTGGAAATTGCCAAATGGTGGATAAGGGCTAGCGCCATGACCATGTCCACGGGTCCGCGCTGGGCAAAAGATTCGCGTTCGCGATTGGCCCAGCCGATGCCCGCGCTGGGGTTGGTGAGATCGAGCACCAGGGGGATGATCGAGGTCTCTTTTTTCTCTTTCATCTCTAGGTAATTACGGTCCACGGCGCTCGGATCGATATCGGAGGAAACCGTCAGAATGCCTTTTTCGGAAGCCAGGCGGGAGAATACGCCGGTATTTCCGCCCAAATCCCAGACCTGTTTGGGTTTGCAGGTTTGGATGAAGCCGGAAACGATCTTTTTCTTTTCATCAAAGGCATCGTTGGAATAATTCGTGATGTCGTAATAATCCGCCCACTCGGTTCCGGCGGGTTTCCAATCCAGTTTCCGAACAGTCGATTCGAGGGAACTGACCAATCCCAGGAGAGCATTTCGGGTCATCTTATTGGCTGGGGAGGGTTTATCTGATTTTTGGTCCGAAGTCCAGTTTTGGGCAGCCGCGTGCAAATAAACGTGACTCAACAACCCGGCGTTCAAGCGCGCCTTGAAGGGTAACAGCTTCACCGCCAGGTCCAGGGGGATGCCATCGATGTACACCCGCATGAGCTGGCTCAAGCGGATATCGGTGTAAGCCATCAATGCGAGGGGCGCCAGGAAATGCTGACAGAACTGGCGATAGGCATCCCAGGGTTTGCCTTCTTCGTAAATATCGAAAGACAGGGTGTCGATCAGGCGCATGCGCCCGTTGTGGAGTTGGATGTTGTAAGCGCTGGCGTCTTTCAGGATCATGCCGAATTCGAGGGCACGCTGCTGCAGGCGGAGGGTCACCAGGGCGGCATCCTTAAGTTCATGGAAGCTCCACTCGTAAGGATAGGAAATGAAATCCACCTTTTCCGGCTGGATCACTTTGTAAGCCAGTTGGGGTTCAGCACTCTTGTGCTTGATCTCCTGATGGGAGATGAGGATCCCGCCTTTGATCAGTTTTTCATAGAGCCCGGAACTCATTAAAAGGTCATAGGTTTTCTTGTATGAAAGGTTGACCTGCCGGAGCAGTTTATTGCCTTCATGGAATAGAAATCCGCTGGGATCGCGGAAGGAGGCTGGTTCCCGCATGTTGTGGTTACCCCCGTTTTATGGTTTTTTTAGTGGTTGTTTTCTTGGAAGTGGAAGCAGGGCGAGTGGTTTTAGCCTTTGCAGATGTTTTTGAGGATTCCTTCACAACCGGCTTGCTTTTGCTGGCTGCTTTGAGGGACGCAGCGTCAGCCTCTTCGACGTTTTCTTCAATATCATCAGTGGATTTCGAATTCTTCTTACCCTTGCCAAACCAGGCGTTCCATTTACTCTTGATAAAGAAAAACATTCCCCCACCCAAGGCTGCAATAACGAGTTGGATGAGCACGCTGCCTGTGCCCGGATTGAGATAGCGAAGCGGCTTTAAGAAGATGATGATATGTGGCATTTCTCTTTTCCTTTACCTTTTGCAGGAATTTTATTATCAAACTGATTTCAAACCCAAGTTTTGATTATAAACTTATTATCAATGGTTTTACAAGGAAGATTCCTTCGCCTTTTGTCATGAATTTATCCCCGCATGGATGATTTGAATTTGCCATCTTGACAAGCCCCCTTAAAATGCGTAGACTGTAACGAAGATTTTCATTACAGCGATCATCACACAATCGAATATTGGAGAATCAGCGGCTGGATCTTGAGCAGGGGGATGAGCAAGACCACGAGGTGAAGGTTCCCTTCTGCGAAGAGGGGTTAACTCCGGGGAACCGGAGGAAAATCGGATCGATCAGCGGATGCCTTCGAAGCCTGTCACGGGCTTCCTTCTCCCTTCGAAACAACTGCGGAACGAAATCCTGCCGGTGACGGTGGGGACAAGCGAGACAGGGTGAGCAGGATAAGACTGTTCGTTGACGAAAGGTGTTTTCGCTCAATGAGTTCCACCTAGGTTGAGGATTTTTTTCGAGGTAGAACCATACAAAAAAGCAGCTTGTCTTGCAAACAGGCTGCTTTTTCTATTTGACCAGGAGGCTGACATGACGAAAAACGAAGTATTGAAAAAAGTGAAGGAAGATGGAATACGGTTCGTGTCGCTGCAGTTCAGCGATGTTACCGGGACAGTGAAGAGCGTGGACGCCCCGGTGGAACGGTTGGAACGAGCGTTGGACCAGGGCATCTGGTTCGACGGTTCCTCTGTGGAAGGATTCGCCCGCATCCAGGAGAGTGATATGCACCTGCGCATCGACGCGGATACCTACGCCGTGCTGCCCTGGTCACCCCCTGAACTGAAAAGGGCGCGCTTTTTCTGTGACATTTACCAGCCAGACGGGAAGCCCTTTAGCGGGGATCCGCGAGGGATCCTGAAAGCAGAGTTGGCGAAACTGCACAAACGCGGGATGGTTTACAACGTGGGACCTGAACCGGAATTCTTTTTGTTCCGGCGCAATGGAGAAACGACCGTTCACCCGGTGCCACACGACGTAGGAGGATATTTCGATTTCTCACCCAACGACGAGGCGGTGAGGGTGCGTACCGAATTGATGGCAGCATTGAACACCATGGGGCTGGAAGTGGAGGTGGGGCATCATGAAGTGGCGCTGGGGCAGCATGAGATCGATTTCAGGTTTGCTGATGCGCTGAAGACAGCCGATAACGTGATGACGTTGAAGTACACCATCAAGGCCATTGCGGCGCAGCATGGGCTGGTGGCATCTTTCATGCCCAAGCCCATCTTCGGGATGAACGGATCTGGAATGCACGTGCACCAGTCGCTTTCGGACCTGGAGGGCAAGAACCTCTTCTTCGATGCAAAGGATGAATTCAATTTGTCGCAGTTGGCGTATGGGTTCATTGCAGGGCAACTGCAGCATGCCCGGGCACTTTCGGGGGTGGTGGCACCGAGCGTAAATTCCTACAAGAGGCTGGTGCCCGGATACGAGGCGCCGGTATACATCGGCTGGGCACAGATCAACCGCTCCGCACTGATCCGCATCCCGAAATATACCCCGGGGCAGGAGCAGGAAACCCGGGCGGAACTGCGCTGCCCGGA
>JBGQAS010000297.1:0-3285 GCA_041494435.1 Anaerolineaceae bacterium
CTACGAGCAGGAGAGGCCAATAGGATTGCAGAACGCCATTGACGAAGTACCCAAAAACGGTACCAAAGATGGCAAAAAAGATGGCAAACATCACCAGGCTGGTAATCAGGGTATCCAACATATCACGGAGGTGGTAATTCTTGCGCGCTCCCAACACCCATGCCAGGAACATACCGATGGCTACAAATCCGGGGATCAACGTCCACAAGAAGGACCAGGCTTCCCAATGACCTGTGAGGGCAGTGTAATACAGGATACCGCCGACGCCTGCCACGATACACGCAGGTACAGCCAAATCAGGCACATTGATCAAGACGCCAAGGACCAGCAAAGCCACACCCACCCCTATAACAATGAAAGGCCAGGATGGGAAAAAGGTGATATGGAAGAGCTGCAAGGCAGCAAATGCCAAACCCGCCAGGATCAGCAAGACCCCAAAACCCAACAAAGTTCTTCGATTCGATTGCATATGTTTTCCTCCAGGTTAAACTTCACCATATATAACGATTAAATTGAAATGAAGTTGCACAGTATTAGACAATGGTTAATCCTTGCATTTGGTATTGACTTAAAACACCCCTTCGATATAATTGAATAAATTTGAATAAATAGATAAAAATTGAGGTTATTGATGATCTTCATTTGCTTATGTAGCGGGCGGGGAACGAGTTAACCTCCGCCTGGAAATAGTGTAAAGCTTCGACCGGACAGGCAGCGGCCTCAACCCCGCACTTGAAAATCCAGATGGGTTTTTTATAACCTGAACAATCCGGTCGATCGTTTTTTAACCAACAATTTGAAGTGGGAGTGTATGATGAAAATTGCAAATGACATATCCGAACTGGTGGGGAATACTCCTTTAGTTCGGTTGAACCGCATCGCAGAAGGCTCGGTAGCCACCATCGTAGCCAAGCTGGAATACTTCAATCCATCACACAGCGTGAAGGATCGCATCGGCGTTGCGATGATTGATGCTGCCGAAAAGGCTGGACTCCTGAACAAGGATTCCATCATTATCGAGCCCACCAGCGGCAACACCGGGATTGCCCTGGCTTTCGTAGCGGCAGCCCGAGGCTATAAATGCGTTCTGGTGATGCCGGATACCATGAGCAAGGAGCGGAGAATGCTCCTGCGCGCATATGGCGCTGAGTTGATTTTGACGCCGGGGAGCGAAGGGATGCCTGGAGCCATTAAAAAAGCAGAAGACATCGCATCCAAGGATAAACATTATTACATGCCCCAACAGTTCGACAACCCCGCCAACCCTGAAATCCACAGGAAAACCACGGCAGAGGAAATCTGGCACGATACGGATGGGAAAGTTGATATAGTCGTAGCAGGGGTGGGTACGGGCGGTACAATCACTGGTGTCGGTGAAGTGCTGAAAAGCCGTAAACCATCGGTGCAAATAATTGCCGTAGAACCGGATGCTTCACCCGTCCTGTCAGGCGGTCAGAAGGGGCCCCATCCATTGCAAGGACTGGGAGCTGGATTTATTCCCAAGGTTTTGAATACCAAAATCTATGATGAAGTCATCCGGGTTAAGGGAGAAGATGCCTTCCGAGTTGCCCGCCAAATGGCAACCATGGAAGGGTTGCTTGTTGGGATTTCTTCAGGTGCAGCCACCTGGGCCGCCCTGCAGGTTGCCCAGCGAATGGAAAACAAAGGAAAGCTGATCGTGGTGATCATCCCCTCCTTTGGCGAACGTTATTTGAGCACACCTTTATATGCAGACCTTGCCAATTAATCAAGCTCGAGCCGGGGATTGCCCGGAAATAAAAATCCAACCCAAAAAGGGTTTGTTTGCCACGTTGCGCACGGATATCCAGGCGATCTTCGACCGCGACCCGGCAGCCCGGACCCTGTGGGAAGTGCTGACATCCTACCCGGGGTTGGCTGCTGTCCGGGACCATCGAATTGCCCATTGGTTATGGATCCATAATATGAAAGCATTTGCCCGCTGGCTTTCGCAGGTCAGCCGGTTTTTTACGGGCATCGAGATCCATCCCGGCGCAACGATCGGGGATGGTTTCTTCATTGATCATGGCATGGGTGTAGTGATAGGTGAAACTGCTGAAGTCGGCAGAAACGTGACAATTTATCACGGGGTCACCCTGGGCGGGGTGAGCACCCAGAAAGGCAAACGCCACCCGACCATCGAAGATGGTGTGGTCATTGGTGCGGGAGCCAAGGTGTTGGGTGCCATTCGGGTGGGGGAGTGCAGCCGGATTGGGGCAAACGCGGTTGTCGTGAAAGATGTTCCCCCCAATTCCGTGGTGGTGGGTGTACCGGGACAGATTGTCGTCCGCAGTAAACCCAGCTCATCCACGTTGCCCGACCTGCATCATGACGAGTTACCGGATACGATAGGCTTATCCATCGCTACCATGCTGAAGAGGTTGGACGCACTTGAAGAACGCACCCATAAACATGGTAAAGTATTGGAGCAGATCAACGGAAAAGAGTCAGTCGCTCACATCCATCCACCAAAGGAAGGTGTCTGGCAGGGTGAAGATTTTATGATCTGAGTTGGGGTTAGCGTTCTTTTTCCCGAGATGGAACCTTGGAAGGTTTTCGGGAAAATGTAAACGCAATCACTGCCAATAACCCAATCCCACAGACGACAATAATTATCAACCCAAGGTTATGACGATTGGAGGTTGCAGCAATGGCAGCCTCTTTTGTTGGTGTGGGAGAAGGTCCCTGAGTAATGGTTGGCGTTGCAGGTTTAGGGGTAACTGGATGAGTTGGGGTGCGAGTGGGTGGGATGGGAGTCAAAGTTACCGTAGGTGAGACTGTGGCTGTCGGAGCTTGCATGACAAGTAGTTTCTGTCCTACCCAGACAGTATCACCGGAAAGGTTGTTCAGTTTTTTGAGGGTGTCGATATGAGTGTTGTAAGCCGTAGCAATAGACCAAAGGGTCTGCCCGGATTCTACAGTATGGTAGACGGATCCATCAGACTGTGGAGTAGCGGTGACAACAGCATGGATACTAGTATCAAATGTTGGCTCACGTGTGGAATTCGGATCATAGGTCGTTTCGAAACTTCCTTCTGAGCTTCCAGATGTGGCACAAGCAGCATGAATTATGTACCAGGGAACCCCGTCGGAATCCAAAGCAACACCGGCACCCACATTTTTGTACTGCTCTTTTGAAGCAGGATACTGGTGTTCTTCATCCTCCCAATAGCTCGCAATCGTTCCGATGTCATAAACTGAAGAAGCCCAGTTTTCGGTTGCACAGTTAAATCCTTCGAATTGGTAGCCAGCCTGGCTGATACGGGC
>JBGQAS010000098.1:0-6738 GCA_041494435.1 Anaerolineaceae bacterium
CATACTCGATGCACAGGAACTCTCGATCCACCCTTTCCAACTCGCGTTTGACCAGGCCGACAAACCGACCGATCCCGTAATCCATTTGCACTACCCAGTCGCCGGGTTTCAGGTCGGCGTAGACATCCTCTGGGGATTCCACAACCCGCTGTACTCGCGGCCTTGCAAGAGGACGTTCCCAGCCAAAGATTTCACTGTCTGTGATCAACCGGATGGCAAGGCAATCCCTATCCTTTAAAACCCATCCCTCCGATAGGGCAGATTCGATGAACTCAACCGGATTCTTTTCCTGGTGAACCTCGGGGGATTCATTCCATAATTCCTTCAACCGGGAAACCTGGCGCGAAACGATGATATTTTCTTCGCCCTTCTTTTGGCTGACATCAAGCTCTTCGATAAATACTTTCAACCTGCCACCAAAACGCTCACCCGGAGAGAAGATGGAAGCAATTTCGGACTTGGAATCAGAAGACGAATATCCCATTTCAAACCAGGGATGCATCTCCAGTTGATCCGCCAGTTCAGACCAGCTCAAGTAAGGAACCGGAAAATCTGCCGGGAGGGTCCCTTCCTGAATGCTATCTTTCCTGAACTTCTCTGCCTGCTCTTCCAATTCTTCAGCTTGGCTCCTGCAGTTGTTCAGGTCATCGACCACCACCAGGGCTTCGGGAGGCAGGTAATCGAGCAAGGAAGCTGGGGTGGTATGGACCATGGGGATGTAAAATTCTGCTGCCTTGATGGAGGGATCATTGATTTCCATCACCTTGTTCAGCAGGATTTCCCTTGCCGGCGAAACTAACACGGTATCAATTTCCCGAATGGTCCGCTGAGTGGCAGGGTTGAAGGTTCGCAGGGTTTCGATCTGGTTGCCGAAAAACTCCAACCGTACCGGAAAGTCCTCAACGGAAGGCCAGATATCTACGATCCCACCACGCCGGGAGAACTGCCCCTGAGCGGTGACTACTTCTTCGCCCTCGTACCCAATCCCCACCCAGTTCCGGGTCAGTTCGTCGATGGCTTGGTTCTGACCCTTTTTAAGGTTGCGTGAATTCTTGATGAATTCCCTGCGGGTCAGGGTGCGGTTCATTAATGATCGCACCGTGGTGACAATAATTGGCGCTTGCTTGGGAACATACGCCCCAGGAATTTGATAAGCTGCCATCTTGCCCAAAGTGATCAACCGCTCGCGGCGGATATTCTCATCCCAGATGGCGTCTTCGTAGAACAAGGGGGCGGGTTCGCTGAAATAATATTTGGGAGCAGTATCCGACCAGAAACCCAGTTCATCCAAAGTAGCTAATGCGTGATCAGACCTGTCCAGTAAATACAGAATCGGCTTGTTTAGGCACAGAGATAAGCCGGCGACTAACGCGGGTCGTGCCGAACGCAAAAGCCCCAGGTTTTGAACCCGTTGGTTGTTCGAAATCTCCGTACAGAATCTTTGGAAAGTCGGAGTCTGGGTGATCTTTTCGACTAGCATTATTCCTTGTCGATCTCTCCGTTATAACGGTTCATTGCGGCATCCAACCCGGAATGAACGAAGGTTTTTACCGCTTCAGTGCATTTATCCAACAAATCATCAACGATGGCTTTTTCACTTTTCTGAAAATCTGCCAGGACATAGTTGGCAGCTGTGCGTTGACCGCTGGGTCTTCCAATCCCAACCCGCAGGCGGGGGAAATCCTGGGCGCCCAGCCGTTCGATGATCGAGTTCACCCCGTTTTGTCCGGCTGATCCGCCCTTGGGGCGAATGCGGATCGTTCCAATGGGTAGGTCGATGTCATCGTGGATAATCATGAGATGGTCCATGGGAACTTTATAGAACTTCACCAGGCTTCCCACGGCGGTTCCAGAAAGGTTCATAAAGGTCTGGGGTTTGGCAATGATCCATTTCTGACCATCCCGGATCTGGGAACCAGTCAATGCTTTGAATTGATATTTTCCCAGTTTGATCCCCAATTCACTGGCTAGCCGGTCGATGACCATAAAGCCCACATTATGCCGGCTGGAGCGATATTCGATACCCGGATTGCCCAATCCTACAATCAGAAACGGACTCTTTTCAAGAGTCTCCTCAATCTTTTCCCGGCGCCTAAAGAGGAATCTCATAAAATACCCTTTCCAATATGCCCCAAATCACTCACAATGTGTAAACATTGATAAATAGTAATAACAATGCAATCGGTTAGTTTAACACAAACGTGCTTCCATTGCAAATTTCGATAAAAAAGAACAGAGAATCGGGATCAGAGCTGTGTTTGGGAGATCCTCACGAAATTCAAAAAAAATTAGAAAAAATTTTGCGCTTATAAAACAAAAAAATTCTACACAGAGAAACTTACGGTAGATATTATCGATGACACTTGTTAATAAATTGTCACTGCTTGAACTTTAACTCGTAACCTCTAGGTTCGAGGTTTTTGTCCTCGCTACGCAGCAAATAGATAGGTGTTGAGGAGCTTTTGTCCCCTCAGGAACTTATACAATGGGGGAGTTTTTATTGTCCTTTTAACCTTGCCCGCCAGACCACCCTCACCTTCATCTGGTCAGCCTGGCATCAGTATTCCGGTGTTCGACTTCACGCGATCGGCATAAAACGCCAAACGCGTTCGCGCCACCTTCGCCTATAATTCGGGCTAATACCCATGACCAGGCAACGCTTGCCTGCAGGGCTGCTATGCGCACTTACTGCAATTGACGCAGAAAGTGTGCTTTGCTGATAATCTGTTCGATTGTCAAGTTCTTTCGCGATATTTTGACCTTTCTTCTTTTCCTGGCCCTTACACCTGTTGGATTTGTTTTAAGAGGGTAGGTCAATAAGACTTGCCCCAAGATTCCATTATTACAACTCCATCATAAATTGAAAACATTTGTCATTTAAACCTGGCAATATCTCATGACCAAAGTCTGGATATATTTCCATGGATTTTCGGGAAGTGATCTTGTTATATGCTGCAAACTGTGAAGAAGGAGGACAAATTGTATCCATTAATCCTATCCCCCAAAGAATGTCAGCATTGATACGATTTGCCATGTGTTGAATATCAATATAACCCAACTTCTCAAATATTATTTTCTCTCTCTTATGTTGGGGGTCAAATAACCGGAAGTACTCCTGTAATTCCTTATATGCATCCTTTGCCTGATCCATCGACCAAACACGCTGGTAATCACTCAAGAATGGAAAAACCGGAGCTGCACGCTTTATTCGGGGTTCTAAAGCTACACATGCAACGGTTAAAGCTCCGCCTTGACTTCCTCCCATAGCTCCAACCCTATCAGGATCAACATCAGGCATCTCCATTACAATTTTTGCCAATTGTGCAGTATCTAAGAAAACCTGCCTAAACAATAGCTTTTGTGGGGAACCATTTACCGCCTCGTCAAGCCCCCGGATGATGTGGCCATGAAGAGTATTGCCAGAAACGCCACCCGCATCCTCAGATTGACCTCCCTGCCCACGGCAATCTAGAGCTGCAACAGTAAATCCCTGTGCAACGAAACCTAGTTTATCTACCCAATCTCCGGAGCTCCCGGTATAACCGTGGAACATGAGCACTGCAGGATGGGGTGATTTTGTCTTGGAAGGTCTCAAGAATTTGGCATGCACCCGTGCCCCTTGAACCCCGGTAAAGTAAAGGTGGAAACACTCGCACCCGGGTACTTGAAATTCGGATGGGATCAACTCAATATTCGAATCGGTCACTCGCATTTCATCCAAACCCGAATCCCAAAAAGCGTCAAAATCCATCGGTCGCGGGTTAATACCCTGATAATTCTTTAATTGATCAAAAGATAGGTCAAAGGTTAATGGCATTTCATTCCTCTTTGTTATATTTTGTAAAATATGAATGGCTAAATCTTTTGCTGTTTAATATATATCTAATTCATTCAATTAGCGACAATATCAACTCTGTCTTCGGTATTTGGTTTTGGACATAGGTCACCAAAGTTACTACATTAACAACACTTCTCACATCCATTTTTCTCTGATTTATTCAAGCACAAGTTCCTTGTCGGAATTATTATCCGTATACGAAATCTTTGATGTATTGTTTGTTAAATTTACTTGCAAAGTCGCATACTTATCTCGATTTATCCAGGTAACAGAAATTTCTTGATCACTGCATTGATTTATTTTGAATGTGCCATTAAATGCTGGGTGTGTATTTCTAAATTGAATCATATTAATCAGTTTTTTTACTACATATTTCCTGACTTCCTCATCAATTTCCTCAACTGAATAATTATGCCGGTTTATTTCCCGTCCCTCTCCAGTTTGATACACTGCTGCGTCATCATTTTTTCCAGCAAGTAAACCGACATAGTAGACTTGAGGAATTCCGGGCGTAAATAACTGAATGGCTCTTGCCGAAAGGTACGATTCATCATTACAACCCAGCAATGAATATAGAGTCCCTCGTATTTGATGGACATCGAACCCATTTGAGTCTTTGTGGGTTGGAGATAGGATAAAACTTAAGTTGGCCCCTCTTTTCAGGCAAACATCAACTACATTTTGCGCGTCTTCGTATTGATAAAGTCCATTCAAATCAGGTTTAATGGGTATTCCGTCATGGCAATCCAGCATTGTAAATTGATTGTGTGGTCGGGTTTTTAGATACTCTTTCAATCTCTTGCTGGTCTTATTGATGAATGCATCTAAGATAGTATAGGGTAGGATAAAATCATAAATCCAATAACCCTTTTTTGCCAATCTTAATTGAGTTTCATATTCTGCATGTATTTCGGGCAACAATTCTATATCGAGGGAATTTGCTAATGCAGATATCCATTCAAGATATTGATAAATTTCCGGTTCAACAAAAAAACATGTTGAGCCACGTTTTTTGATAACATATCCCACCGCATCAAGTCGGACAATTTTGATTCCATTTTTACTGTAATTCTCCATGAACTTTGTTATCAAATGACGAGTAATAGGAGAAGTCACATCCAGATCAATTTGTTCGGAAGGTGATGTTTTGCCAAATGTTGTCCAAACCTTCTCTGTACCTCCATTTTCTTGTATTTGAAACTCGGAAAACGGTTCGGCTCGACGTAAGAATATTTTGTCGAGTTCTTCTTGAACTGGTATTCCATTAGGCCATACTTTATCAAGAGTAATAAAAAGATCTGAAAATTCCGAATTCCGTCCCTTATCAAGAAAATCCTGAAAATAGGATGACTTTGATGAGATATGATTGACCATTAAATCCAATAAGATCGCATTTTTTTCGCCAATTCGCTTGATATCATCCCAAGTTCCAAATTGCGGATCAATTTCTAGATAAGTTAGAGGAGCAAAACCTCTATCGCCTGAAGATGGAAATGGCGGTAATATGTGGATTCCCCCAGTGAAAAGATCGGGGAAGTACTTTTTAAGAACATAATACAAACTCTTTAGGTCTCCCCCTAGTGAATTAGGGTACGTGATAAGTTGAACCTGATTTTTTATCGCCAATTTATTACTCTAGTTCAACATTTATTACTTTATACTCATCATCGATTACAAAATCTGCTAATTGTCTATGGCCAGCAATAATTTTATGCTCTGTAGCTAATATCTGCTCTGTAAATGGATCCCCTACTTCATTACCTCTATTCCTCTTTTTACGATCTTCAAGGGTGGATTGCCAATTCCTGGATATGAATATCTTGGAATCTACGTGTTTGAGCAATGAAGTATAAGTCCCTTCAGCAATTACAACTTTTACACCATCTAGATTAATTGTCTGCATTTCAATTGTGTTAGCATCGTAATCGACTAAAGGTTTGATGATCTCGGTTTTTCCTTTTATGGCGTCTTTCAAATTCTGCTCTAATAAATCAAGTCTGACTTCAATATGGGGTCCAAGCCAATCTGGATCTTTTCTCCGTTTGATTCTGTTCAACTTGGGTGGAAGAATAAAATAATCATCCTGTCCTAAGATAATCGCTTTAACCCCATGTTTTTCAAGCTCATTGGCTATCGCCAAACTGGTTTCAGATTTTCCACTACCAGATTCTCCAGCAACTGTAATCGTATATACAGTATTCTTTTTGATAATACTGTCCAAAATCTTCGGAACAATTTGATTTGCAGCCCGTTTGTGATGTTCCTGTAAAACTAGAATGTCACCTTTCATGTTGACCTCATCATTGTTGCTTTACTGTAAGTCTTATACCTGCTCTGGAAGAGTGAGAAAATCTCTGTAATTAGCAATTGGTTTCATTCCCATTATCCCTTTACTGCTCCAAAAACAATGCCTTTAATATAATTCATCTGAAGCTAGTGGAAACTAATCAAGAATCGAAATTCCATGCGATCGGAAGATTGTTTTCTCTTGCAAGAACATGTAATAATCTTTAAACCGGAATCATGAGAACTTGGTAATGTAATGACGCTTGGAATTCCGTTGCTCCGAATTCCATTTATTATCCCTTGACTGACCCTTGAATTAGCGCTGTGATGATTTGGCGTTGAAACAGCATGAATATGACGAGGGTGGGTACCAGGATCAGTATCGTGGCGGCGCATAGCAGGGGGACATTGTTCGCGTAGTGGCCCTGGAAATATCCCAGCGCACCGGCCATCGTTCGTTGCGTCGGGTCCTCGACGAGCACCAGCGCAAGGAGAAAATGGTTCCAGGTCCAGATGGACATGAGAATCCCGAGCGATGCAATCGGCGCCTGCGCGAGCGGTCGCTGGATATGCCAGAACAGATCCCAGGTGGTCGCGCCATCGACAATGGCTGC
>JBGQAS010000207.1:0-4454 GCA_041494435.1 Anaerolineaceae bacterium
ATGAAGGTTTCTTGAAGAATATCTTCGGCGTCCTGTTCATCGTTCAACATTTTCAAAGCCAGGTGATAAATTTTCGCCGAATACTTTTCCACCAGCCTGGCAAATTCCGCTTTATCGCCCGCTTTCAATTTGCTTAACGAAAAACCATCCGAAGTCAAATCAATTTCATTCATTAGATGTTCTGCTCTTCTTGAAAGTTTCCCCTTTACAAGTTCTCAACCCAATGGCCAATTTGGCAATACATCCATCTCCAAGCCATCCCGCTGCCCATGAACAAATCGAAAATAACCTGCCGCCGCGACCATGGCTGCATTATCCGTGCAGAAGGAAAGACTGGGAATGTTCACAGGAAATTCATCCTGGTCCTGGAAAGTTTCGCGAAGATTTTTGTTTGCTGAGACTCCGCCTGCTACAACGATCTGGCGAACATTGAATTCACGAGCCGCTTCCATGGTTTTTGTAAACAATACGTCAATAACCGCTGCCTGGAAACTGGCAGCCAAATCAGAAGTATTGATGCTTCTGCCATCTTCCTTGAGTTTCTGCAAAGTCCTCAAGACGGCTGTTTTCAACCCGCTGAAGGAGAAATCCCATTGACCATCCGTCCGTGCCCTCGGAAAATGAAAAGCCTCCGGGTCCCCACCGGCTGCTGCTGTTTGAATGGAGGGACCTCCCGGGTATTCCAAGCCCAACAAGCGCGCCACTTTATCAAAAGCTTCTCCAGCGGCATCATCCGTAGTACCACCCAAGTGCTGATACTTCAAATGGGATTGCATCAAATTGATTTCCGTATGACCACCCGAAACCAAAAGAACAATGAGCGGAAATTTTGGTTCGGGTTGGGGTTGTTGGATATCCGCAGAATACACCCAGGCGGAATACAAATGCCCTTCGAGGTGGTTAATCCCAATCAAAGGAATATTTTTCCCCAGACTGAGCCCTTTGGCCATGTTCAACCCGACCACGAGCGAGCCTGCCAAACCGGGCCCACGGGTGACAGAGATGGCATCGACGTCGCTCAACCCAAGATGTGCCTGCTGAAGCGCCTGTTCCACCACCGGATAAACCGTGAGGATATGCTGTCGAGAAGCCACTTCCGGAAAAACGCCACCATACTTGGAATGCAAATCAATCTGGCTGGCTACTACATTGGAAAGGATTGCCCTTCCGTTTTCAACAACAGAAGCAGAAGTCTCATCACAGGAGGTTTCTATCCCCAGAATGCGTGCGGGTGGAAATTTCAATTTGGTTTTTTTTTCTGTGTTCCTGCCAGCCATAACTCAGCTCTCTTTTCCAACTTGGGTGGTGTTCGCCAGGGTCGATTTCATCTGCCTTTGGGCAATGCTGAAACCCGCAAAGCCTCCAATGATCAGGGTAACAGCGATGTATCCATAATGATTGCTGAAAGTCTCCAGCATGCCAAGGGAGGTCATGAAAAGGCAATCGCCCGCTGGCACCGTGTTCGAGGTTGCAGATGCCTGGCCCTGGAGACTGTGCTGCAAACACAATGCTACATTATTCCAGCCAACAAAAACGTCAAAGAAATAAAAGAGAATCAAGAGCCCAATAGCTATGCAAGCAATCCCCAGGATTGAAAATACTTTCGCCCAGAGGAAATCAATCTCTCCCCCGTGTTCACTGCGGATGGATGTGATGAATTCGGATACCTTTTTCCAATCCCAGCCAGTTTGCTTGCACAGTTCGAAGGTTAGATCATCCATATCTGCCCTGCGCTTGAGAGATTGCAGGATATGGTTTTTTAATTCCTCTTCACGGGATGTCGTTGTTGAAGATTCCAACGGATATTCCTCAGGATTTCATCGGAAGAACGAGATCCATGGGGAATTCAGCCAACTTGACGGCTTTCCCTTTTGGATTCATCCAATAGGTATCTTCCAGACGGACTCCTACCCCATGCTCCGGGTAATACAATCCCGGCTCGATGGTGAAAACAGTCCCCGGTATGAGCGCGTCTTCGGGAGTGCTGTCTGTACCACTGAAAGGCATTTCATGCACCCGCAGCCCCACGCCATGACCAACACTATGAACATAGCCCTGCTCGGTCTTGGGATCCTTGCGGATGGTGGAATGCCCCATTTTTTCGAACAGATCGCATGTCTTGTCCTGGATCACCTTGAAAGGCAAGTTTGGCTTGAGCTCCGAGACAACATCGTTATAAACCGAGAGCACCTGCTCGTAAAGCTTTTTTAAATCATCGGGAGCATATCCCATACACCAGGTACGGGTGAAATCATAAAAATAACCACCCCCCGCCTGGCAAGGGTAAATATCGAACACGATCGGAACGCCGAAGCGGATGACATCCTTGTCGTTGCCGCTGCTATGCGGGACACCTGCATCTCTTCCAATGGCGAAGATGGTGCCTTCCGGATTTTCCGCCCCCAATTCTGCCAGGGTCAGGTTGATGAAACTTTTCACTTTGCCAATGGTCAGCGGTTTGCCATCTTTGTCCAGCAGTACTTCATCCTTGTGCTTCCGGGACTGCAGGAAATCCCTTGTCCGCTTGACGGTTTCCACAGTAATAACCGCCATTTTCTTGATCTGACGGATCTCATCCTCATCCTTGGTCATCATGGCTTGCAGAAGGATCTGGTCGATGACCATGCCCTTCAATTGCAGCTTGGGCATCAATTTTTGAAGTGCTTTCAAAATCTCATAGTTACCCCCCAGGTCCACCTGCCCGTATAAAATCACCTGACCGCTTTCCATCTCGGCATCCTGGAGCATCTTCCGCAGCCGCATAGCCAAAGCAACCACCCGATCATTGTGTGCTGCTTTCAGTAAATCTGAAACCGGATAATCATTGAAACTCTTCAGCTTCAAACCGGTGTGGGCGGCCTCGTCCCTTTCCATCGGGGGGTGGATCAGGATCGGTTCCTGTTTGTATTTCTTGATCAGAATGGCATTCGTGACATGCACGATCCCGGTGAAATAGACCATGGATGGATTTTGCATGGCTGGACCCATAATTAAAAGACCATCTGCCCCGTATTTGTGCATCAATTCATCAAGCTGATTTTTCATCTTTTTCGAATTCCTCTCTGAAGTTCTTCAATGTAATTTTTGCTGAAGGGAATGCTTAATCCCCTTGAGCAGGGATTCATCTTGTTCCGGGAATACCGTCCGGGGATCGAAAACCACCCTGTCCTTATCAACTCGGGCAACAATGGGGGGATTCTCCTTCCTGAGCCTGGCTGCAAGCAAATTCGGTTTTGGAAACTCCAGGCTGAGCAGGAAAGTAGGCAGGGTTTCTTCAGGCAAGCTTCCACCACCTACCGTTGACTCTCCCGCAACCACCTTTCCAAAACCTATTTCTTTAACCCAGGAACTGGCCCTTTGCTTGATTTTGGTGGTAGGCATGGAAATCATTTTCCAGATGGGGATTTCCTTTTCAGCTTCATTGCGGAGATAATGCAACAAAGTGGCTTCCAAAGCTGCCAGGGAGGATTTGTCGGGGCGTAATGCGCGCATGAGGGGATGCTTCTTGACCTTGCGAACTAAATCCATATTTCCCAGAATGATGCCCGCTTGAGGTCCGCCTAGAAGCTTATCTCCCGAAAAGCAAACAATATCTGCACCGGCTTTCACGGATTCCTGGACCATGGGTTCATGAGTCAGGCCAAACTGAGTCGTATCCAATAATGCTCCGGAGCCCAGATCGTCGATCAGCAGGATCCCTTTTTGATGAGCCAGGTCAGCTAGTTCTTTAAGAGTGGGTTCACTTGTAAACCCAATGATCTTGAAATTGGAATGGTGTGCCGTTAATATAGCAACCGTTTGATCGTCGATGGCATCGCGATAATCATCCACGTGGACACGATTGGTTGTCCCCACTTCCACCAGTTTTGCCCCGGATTGTGCCATGACGTCTGAAACACGGAAACCGCCCCCAATTTCCACCAATTGCGAGCGGGAAATGATCACTTTGCGCCGTTTGGTTAAAGCCGTTAAAACCAGGAGGACGGCTGCAGCATTATTATTTACCATCAGCCCGGCTTCCACTCCGGTGATTTGAGTCAAGAGTTTTCCGATGTGATCCATCCGCGAGCCACGTTCGCCAGTGCTTAGGTCAAATTCTAGGTTATTGTATGTTCCTGCAACACGCTGAATGGCTTCCAATGCAGACTTGGTCAAAGGGGCACGGCCGAGATTCGTGTGCAAGATGACACCCGTTGCATTGATCACGCTGACTAAAGAAGGTTTATTCCAAAGACTCAATTTTTCCGTAACCCGGGAAATAAGTTCTTTTTCATTGGGCATTTTTGCAGAGGCCGTTACCTCTTGCCGAATCTCCCCTAGAACTTCCTGAATGGCGCGGATGGTCAGTTGGCGGCTGAAACACCGGACCAACCCATCCACCTGATGCACTTCGAGCAGCTGCTCAACCGAGGGGATTTGGCGGAGATCACTCATCCACCGGTTCCTTGGGCTTG
>JBGQAS010000085.1:0-7105 GCA_041494435.1 Anaerolineaceae bacterium
CATTTTCCGGTACATCTTATTTATATTCATGCTCCATAAACTTTCATCCCAAACCATTGTCCGTCTACAATCTGGATCTTCTCCCCCCGCCATCCCAATTTCATCACCATAATAAATTAGGGGAATCCCTACAAAAGTAAAAAGAAAAACAATCGTTATTAGAAGGCGATTAATTTCCCCCTCAAATACAGAAAATATTCTTTTTGTATCGTGGCAACCAAGTAGGTTTAACATGCTGTAAGATGCATTGCCCAGTCTTTGCAGAAGTGAAGATATTTCATAAGAAAAATCCTCGGCGTCTAATATATCGTTCGAAAAATAATTAATAATTAGCTCACGTAAAAGATAATTAGTGACTCCATCAAAGGTATCACCTTGCAACCATGTACCAGGTTCATGCCAGATTTCACCAACCAAATAGGATTGACTGCTTACCTTTTTTACCTTATCCCTAAAAACACGCCAAAATTCTTTTTGAATTTTTTGTGCGCAATCCAATCTCCAACCATCTATGCCGGCTTGTTTCAACCAGTAACTCGCAACCTTATAAATATATTTCTTTACAGCCTGATTATCATTATTAAATTTGGGTAAGTAAGTACATCCCCCGCAGGAATCATAATTTATGGGATTTTGAACTATGGGATACGAATGAATGTTAAACCAATCCGCATAAGGCGATTTTTGTTCATGTTTTTTTACATTCTTAAATTGTTTAAATTGTTCACCACAATGATTAAATACTCCGTCGAGAATGATATGCATCTTTCGCTCGTGAATTTCAAGAACCAATTTCTTGAAAAGATCATTATTTCCAAATGAAGGATCGACTGTAAAGTAATCTTCTGTATCGTATTTATGATTGGTTCTGGCTTTGAAAATGGGGTTTAGATAAATCCCATTAATACCCAAATCTTGTAGATAATCTAGTTTATTTCGAATACCCTGCAAATCTCCTCCAAAAAAGTTCTCTCTGGTGGGAGGATTTCCCCATTGCTCAATGTCAATAGGGTCATTGGATATGTCCCCATTGCAGAAACGATCGGGAAAAATTTGATAAAAAATTGTATCAAGTACCCACTCCGGGGCGAAAAAGTTTTCCATAGTTGCTATTCAACCCATTCAATTAGGATCAGGTCCCAGTATTGCAGGAATGGAATCTTTAGGATTAATGAATCCTCCTTCTGGCTGAAATCTAGTGGTATTAATGTAAGCTCAGTCTTATCGGGTGAGGTAAACCAGATCTCTTTAATTCGCTTTGTTATCCCAGTGATTTTGACTTCAGATTCATCCAGTGTGGTTGGGGATTGAGAGGTTTTTTTTGCCCATTCCCCGGAGTTCAGGCCAAGCATATTGATCAGATTAATGGCTAAATAATGATCACTTTCTCGGACTATGGGCATAATTTTATTATGCTCAGCGCTTAAACTGACATTTAAACTATTCATATTAATCTGATTGGCATATTGCCTGTTTGCGGAATGAGTCTGTGGACCGATCACATTCTCGTACCGGATGGCAAAGTCATAATACCTTTGCAGAACCCGACTTAATTCCGCGGTTGGGGTTTTGTAATTTGGAAAATACGCTTCAGAAAGATAGCCGCCCTGCTCACCGAGTTCGATATGGCCTGCACCCGCTGCAAACAGAATGGCATCCATTAAACGTGCATTTACTTCATAACTTGGGTCTATATATGCGGCGATCACGACAGGTTTTCCTCCCCCAAGCATTTGGCCTTGAATGACCAAGGCTAATAAATCATTATATGAAGTAAAGGGTGGCCATACTTCAATATAAACCAAATCTTCTTTTGAGGGTGCAACGGTTTCAATGGGCCAATTTGTGACTGCGTTGAAGATAACAGCTCCATCATCCCCCCGCCTTGTTTGAACTACTGCTTTTGTAGCATTAATCAAATCCGCCAAAGGTTGATCCAATGTGAACGAATGACCACTAGCATCAAGTACATACCCCTGGTCGCCATACTGATCGAGATGGATACCATCAAATTCGGTTCCTGCAAGAATCGTGTCAAATTGATTGAGCAGGTGTTTTGTCCATGGCGAATCAGACCGGGGGTCCATCAGCACCAGGAAATTCTCACCAAAATAAAAGGGGGTGCCATCCGTTTTGTACAGTGCCCAATCTTTGTGCTGCTCGAAAAATGGGATTGAAGCAGCATAGACTGCAGTGTAGGGCATCGCAGCCATTCCATGAGCATGTGCTGAAGTGATTAATTGATCGACAGTTGCACGAGAGGATAAACGCCCCAAAGGATCATAATAGGATTCTTCGACAGTAAGGTATTGATCATGCCTGTACATCCAATCATAAAACTGCAAACCATTGATATGATATTTCATCAAGGTATCAAACACCTGTTCGATGTCATTTCGATTTGGTGAAAAATCAGTCAAAAACCCATACCTTGGATTCTGCGTCCAATATTCAAGAACATCAAAAGCGGACGAATAACTGTCAACCGGTTGCCCTTCCATTGTCTCCAATCGTATTTCAAGCCCATAACCAGAACACGATTTATTCGGTGGGTTCCAACTTGATTTCAGGGTGATGATACCCGGATCGAAATCAACTTTTTGATGATTTTCATCAAGGGTCTGATCAAGATATTTGATAGTTGTAATTAGATTTAACTTGACAGATATTTCACTTTTTAAAGCAATTGTCCATTGGGCTACATCTCCGGGCCTGAAGAATGCTTGTGCAAAAATAATCGACTCAATAGTAACCATCTTGGGCATTTCACTCTCCTGTGTAGGTGCTGGATTTGTACAATTGGATATGGGTAGTAGAAGAAAAATCACTATTAGTAATAGTTTTCTCATTTCAAGATTTCTTTATAGAATGGTTAAAGTACATTTTTGAACAGGGATGTTACCCTTTAAAAGCCCCTGTGGTCAAACCTCCTACGAAATATCGCTGCAAAGCTACAAATAAAGTGACAACTGGAATGAAAGCAAATAATGAGGCAGCAAATACCAACCCCCAATCGGTGCTGTATTGCCCTTGAATAGATGCGATTGTGACGGGGAGGGTTCGTATCACAGGATCATCGATGAGGGTCAGGGCCAGGATCATTTCATCCCAGAAGGCTAGGAAGGAAAATATCGCAACTGTAGCCAAGCCAGGCAAAGAAAGAGGGATGATCATATTGAAAAAAACAGTAAAATAATTGCCACCATCGATTAAGATGGCATCCTCAAGTTCTTTAGGCAGAGTTTCAAAAAAACCACGTAAGAGAAATGTGTCAAAAGAAACCATGCTAGCCGTATAAAAAAGGATTAATCCCCAAAGACTGTTCCTTAATCCCAATGTTTTTGCAATTAAGAATTGAGGAATAATATTAGCCAGGTTTGGTATCATCAAAACCAAAATAATTGCTGAGAAAATTATTTCTTTTCCGGGGAATTTAAATCTTGCGAAGGCAAATGCCATCATCGACGAAATTAACATAACGAGCAATACACTTGTCACGGATACAAAAAGGCTATTAAGAAAAGGGCGCTGGATGTGATACAGATCCAAAGCCCGAGTGAAATTAATTAATGTTGGATTCTTTGGAATTAGGCTTCCGGAAAATTGAATCGTATATCCAAATTCTCTAAATGCCGTGGAAACCATGTATAAAAGAGGAATGATCATACATATTCCAATAATAATGACAACAAGATAAAGGATTACTACACGGGTCGGTTTGGCTAATTTCCTTGCTTTCATTAGGCAATCTCCACTGGCTTACGGAAAAAGCGAATTTGAAGGAAACTTGCCACAATGATGATGGTTGCTAAAATAAAGGACAGAGCTGAACCATAACCAAAATCTAAAAATGTGAAGGCTTGATGGTACATGTAGCTTAAGAGTACCTCCGTGCGTTGCAATGGACCTCCACCGGTGATTAGAAAAACCGAAATGAACACGTTAAATCCACCAATCACAAGAACCACTGAAGTAAATACAAGCGTTGGACGGATCAAAGGTAAAGTCATATAACGAAGTTGATTCCAAGAATTAGCTCCATCAATAGCAGCGGCTTCATATAACTCTTTTGGAATTGTTGCCAAAGCTGCTAAAAAAATAACCATTGACCAACCGATACCTTTCCAGATGCCTAGAGCCCAAATAGGTATCATCGCTGTGGGAGCATTCATCAACCAAGGAATCGGTTCTTTGATTACATGTAATACATTAACCAGAAGGTTGTTTAATAAACCTGTGGGGCTTTGAAAGATATATTTGAAAAGTAACGAAACGATCACCCAGGAGGTGACAACTGGTAAGTAAAATAATGTACGAAAAACCGGTTTTCCAACGGGTATTTGATTTACTAATAAGGCCAACAGTAATCCCAATATCATTTGACCAGGTACAGTGATTAATGTATATAAAACAGTATTGACTAATGAAGTTCCAACAATTGGATCTTGAAAGGCTCTAAGATAATTTCCAAATCCAATAAATATGCTTTTTATAGCCGGGTTAATACTCCAATTTAAGAAGCTCAATTGAAAAACTTTTAATATCGGGTAGATGGAAAATATTAAAAATAATAAAAGACCTGGCAGAAGAAATATATACGCGGTGAGTATCTTCTTTGTTTTATAGTGTATTTTCATAACATATCTATTTTTGCTGGTTTTGGAGGCTCTGTTTAAGTACAGAGCCTCCAAAATTATTAATTATTATTGTGGCGGTGCAAGCAAAGCATCTATTTTTGTTGCTGCATCAGTGAATGCCTGATCAAATGTCTGTTCACCTCGCAAGAATAGACCTCCTGCATTTGTATAAAGCTCTTCCATTTTTGTGAACACTGGACTTGGGGTTCGAGCTTTGGCAGTGCTTAATTGCGTAAGGAAGGTTGGCAAATAGGCGCTCGAGGTAATTGCTTCATTTGTCAATAGACTATTGAGAACAGGAATCTGACCTGTTGTCAACATCGTTAATTGACTGTCATCAGAAAGCAAAAAGCGAATAAACTCGGCAGCCTCTTCCTTATGCTTGCTCTGTTGGAACATAACAATGTCTTCACCTCCGACGACGGAGATTGATCCCCCAGGTCCCGCAGGCATCAATGAAAAACCATACGCTTTTGTGGTTCCAAAAATCGTTGGGAACCAAGGACCTTCCAGGATCATTGCGATTTCATCCTTGCCAAAACCACCCCAGACATCAACACCGACGTTGCCAACACCACCCATGATCGCAGGATGCAAATACCCGGCATCTAATAATCCTTTGAGATATTCATAAGCAGCTTTGGTGTTTGGACCATTCAAATATCCTGTTGCCTTGGTCACTGCTGGATCAGTTACATCTCCACCGAAACTCCAAATCCATGGATTTACTGCCCAGGCATAAGTTCCTCCATCAGCAAAGCAGTACTTGTCTGGTCCTAAAGTCTTTATTTTCTTGCAAACAGCTAGAAACTCATCCATGGTGGTTGGTGGTTGGGTTACCCCAGCAGCTGCAAACATATCTTTGTTGTATACCAAAACCCTCGTATTGGTGTCGAGAGGTAAACCATAGTAGTGATCATTGAGGAAATTTGTTGAGAGAGGACCGGGAAATACAGCATCCTTATATGTTTGAAAATCTGACATCACTTGATCAAGTTGTGCTAGAGCACCCATATCAGCAAATTCGGGGACCCAGATGATATCAGCACGCATTAAATCAGGTGCTGAACCTCCGGCGATTGCAGTAATCAATTTTCTACGAAGTTCATTGTATGGTACCTGGACTGATTCAACTGTGACATTGGGGTGTTCAGCTTCAAAGGCTGGAATAATTGTTTCGTTCATCAGCTTCATTTCAGTTTCGCTATAGGAATGCCAGAATGTAAGGGTAACCTTTTCAACAGGAGCAGTAGTGGGAGCAGTAGTTGCAACAGGAGACTCACCAGTAACCGGTGTCTCCACAATGGGTGTTTTGGTAGCGCATGCCGCCATTACCATGCTAAAAGCAATGAGCACACAAACAACTGAAAAAAATCTTTTGGCTTTCATTTTCCTTCCTCCTAATTTAGTTAGAAAATTGGTTGATCTGATAATATAAAATTTATTTGTGTTTTGCTTATATTTTTCACCTCCAACAAGAAAATTGAATCGTTTCAATTTAGTGATAAAAAAAATATTTTTAACTCACCTCCTTTACGGGGGCTGTTGATTCCCGAACAATTAATTTAGGCTCAAGGATCAAATGACTTTTCTTTTTATTTCCGGAGAATTCCTGCAGTAGTATTTCGACCAGATGACGGCCAATTTCTCCAAACGGCTGGGCTAACGTTGTCAGGGAAGGATGCCAAAGATTCGCTAGACTGATATCATCAAAACCTACAACAGAAACATCCTTCCCAGGCATGAACCCCCGTTCCTGTAAACCCTTCATAACGCCAAATGCGGATATATCGTTGGGCGCAATTACCGCACTAGGAGGTTGTGATAAATCGAGTAATTGCAATATTGCTTTGTGGCCTGAAACCTCGTTAAATCCACTGTCAACGATCAATTCCTCCTGGATAGGGATTGCATGCTCCATCATTCCGTTGCAGAATCCTTTCCAACGGTGTTTTGCAAACATCAAACCGTCAGGCGGGTTTAGATAGGCGATGCGCTGGTGACCTAGATCACTGAGATAGTTTACAACCTGAATAATCCCTTTTTCACCATCCACATCCACAAAAGAAAATTTCTCACAACCCTTTGATCTCCCAAAACTGGCAAAAGGGAAGTCTTTTTGGCATAAAAAGTTGATTCTTTCATCATCCTCTTGAGTTGCCATAAAAATTAATCCATCGACTTGTTTTTCACCCACTAATTTTTTGACAATAGATATTTCTTGATTTTTTGATGTTGCTGCACTTAATAACAGGCTGTATCCGTTTTCTGCAGCCGTAGTGTTAATGGCTGCTAATAATTCCAAGAATGCTGAATCATTCATTTCTTGTTGGTAATTTGAATGGGTTGAGATTAAATGGACCAGACCGATCCGCATCGTTCTATTCATTACTAAACTGCGAGCGGCGGCGGATGGGTTGTAATTTAATTTCTCGATTGTTTGGTGTATTTTGTTTCGGGTATCATTA
>JBGQAS010000449.1:0-2140 GCA_041494435.1 Anaerolineaceae bacterium
CTACTGAATTGGTGATGCCGCCAGTGCTGTAGTAGACGTGCCGTTTCGGGAGTAACCTGCCAGTGGTTGGGGTTCGGTATGCTGCGCCACTGGTCCACATGATGGCGTAGCTGATTGATGATCGAAGTCGGATCATACTGCTGCTTTTCTGTTGAAAGTCCTTTGCCTTCATTGAAAACGAACTGTCGTTGTTCGGCTGCGCCCTTGCGTTTCCTTGGCTTTGGAATCGGCGTGATGAACTCTGCCCGGCGGCGCTTTTCGATGATCTGCTGCGTAGGCTGCCCGCTAGCATCAAGCTCCCAGTGACGTACTGGGTATTTGTAGGGGGAGTTGAGGATTGGCTTTTCGAAGAATTGATTTTCCATGTCCAAGTTCTCTCTATATGATGCCGTTGCAAACGCAGACGAAGTTGGCCTGCAAATCTCCAGGGAAGAGAGCCGGAGGGACGTAGTTGAATTCTTCACTTGTTTTTGCCTTTCGGAAACCTCATCCTCCTTCACCTTTAGATACCGTAAAGCGTGAGGCGTAATGTGCCAGAAAACAAAAGCCCATTCATTTTAAGAATAGGCTCAAGTTCAATCCCAAAGTTTTTGTCAAAATTTTATCCCCCACCGGAATTTGTCCCACTATACCAGAAAAGCAACAGGATTACAATCTTCTGAATCGTAAGGCGTGAGGCGTATAACCTACTGATTTAAAACATCCCATGTTCGGAAATAAGTCGATAGCGTTAAAAACTGACCAAAAACGGCAAGAACCTGACAGATTATAACCTTATTCCCTCTTTAGATTTCTTTACGTTAGAGGTTTGATATCCTGGAGGAGATGCCTGAAAGCCACTGCACGTATTTTTTTGTCCATTGGAAATGTTGTTTCCCCCGCATAGATTACGTCCAGAGATCGAAGATGAAGATCTAATAATGCATAACGCATTGAAGGGGTAATTTGGGGAGAGGTCGTTCTTTTTATCTCGAATCCCAGCCGTTGTTGCCCTCTGACAACAAGAAGATCCAACTCAGCTCCTCCATGGGTGGCCCAGAAGAAACATTCGTCAACCCTGGCTGCCAAGCGATGAATAACCTGCTCAAGAACAAAGCCCTCCCACGATGCTCCAACTTTGGGATGACCTTCAAGGTCTTTAAGCGTTCTAAGACCGAGCAGGGTATGCAGCACCCCACTGTCTGCGATGTATATCTTAGGTGCTTTAACTTGGCGTTTAGATATATTCTCATGCCAAGGCGAGAACTGACGAATCACCAGTGCCGAGGTCATCAGGTCAAGATAGTTTCGGACCGTCGTGTCAGCCACACCAAAAGACCGGGCGAATTCTGAGGCATTCCAGATTTGGCCATGGTAGTTCGCGAGCATGGTCCAAAAACGGCGCAGCGTGGTTGACCGAATGGTAATTCCCAGCTGAGGGAGATCCCGCTCTAAAAACGTACGGATAAATCCCTGACGCCATTCATCACTCTCAGCGTGAGTGCGAGCGAGGTAGGACCTTGGAAAGCCTCCCCGCAACCATCGTTGCATGTGGTTTTCAACTCCAACTTCTTCAAGGGAAAACCCGCCCAACTCATGATAGAAAATTCGGCCCGCAAGTGTTTCAGCACTCTGGCGAAGCAAATCCGGTGATGCGCTACCAAGCACCAAGAAATGGATGGCCGATTTGGGCCGGTCGACCAATACCCGTAATACAGGGAAAAGGTTTGGCTGTCGTTGGATTTCATCGATGACGACAAGTCCTTCGAGGTCTTTGAGGGCAAGCATCGGATCAGCGATTCGAGCCAAGTCTTCCGGGTTTTCCATGTCGAAGTAGGAAGATGGACCCTTTGTTTTTTCAATGAGTAAACGGGCAAGGGTTGTTTTCCCGACCTGGCGCGCCCCTATCATTCCAACCACGGGGTGCCGCCGAAGTAGTCCCTGGATCGCTTCGACTTCTTGCTTACGGTCTATCATCATGGGAAAAGCTTACCTTGAAAATTCTGTTATGTGCGCCGAAATTTCAAGGTTTTTATTTTATGGATCGCCGGGCAACAATTTGACAGAAACTGGTTCCATCAACAGGGGAGGGAGAAAGTGTAATCGTAGTAGTATCCTCCTTTGCTCCTATCATAATGGATGGGGCAAAGTAGTCTGTCCC
>JBGQAS010000404.1:0-2427 GCA_041494435.1 Anaerolineaceae bacterium
CCAAGGGTCTGCCAGGATGTTTCCCAGGCTGGAATAATAGGACTGGCATGGGATCACGCTCCCGTCGGGCTCAACGCACATGGCATAACTGGCTGCTGAACAGCCTTTTACCCCCAACTGCATCTGGACTGGATCGAAGTGACAATATTGGGTGGGGGTGTACCAGATCAATTTCTGCTGATTTTGTGTGGTCTTTTTAATCGCCAGGTTGAGGAGCGGCGTCAGTTCCCTTTCATCCAATCCAGTGGTCACTTTTGACCCTCGTCCGGAATGGATGAGCGCGTTCAATCCCACTGTTGGCACGCCCAATTCAGCCAGGAAGTCCAGGGTTTCACCCAGCTTCGCTGAATTGGTTCGTAACAGGGTTGTGTTGGTCATCACAAATAGTTTCTCAGTCACAGCATTCTTGATTCCAGCCACGGTTTCATTCCAAGCTCCAGCATGGTTCACCATATGATCGTGTATGGCAGGATCACTGGATTCTAAAGTGATTTGAATGTGGTCCAACCCGGCATCTTTGTAGCGCTGAATTTTATCTTTGTGTTTTAGCTTACGCCCGTTTGTATTGATCCCACTGATTTGCCCCAATTTTTCAGCGTGCGCGATCAGCTCGGGCAGGTCTTCCCGTAATGTCGGCTCCCCACCTGTGAAAACGATGTGTGGAACGCCCACTTCCCAAAGCCGATCCAATACCGATTTCCATTGTTCGGTTTTCAACTCATCATTGGCGCGCTTGGGTTGGTTGTAGCAATGGTGGCAGGCGTTATTGCAGCGATAAGTGACTGCCAGGTCCATGCGGTAGGGTGCTGAGGGTTTCTTGGAAAACGGTGCCAGGGTTTCAATCCCCAGATCGTGGATGGGGCACAAATCAGAGGGATGGATGATCTCCCGGAATTGATTTTCGAACGCCTGGAAATCTGCGCTGGCGGTCTTTTTATTGACCTTGAACTTACCCACCAGTTCCTTCACAATTTCCGTTTCCGATTTGTCGTTCAAAGACAGGAAGGCGATGATCACGCCAGTTTCGTTCAAATGAAATAATCGGGCAGCATTGACCAGCAGGATACCTTTGCCATCGGGTTCTGCCCGCAAATGGATGCGGGACTTGCCCTGTGCATCTTCCTTGAGGAAATGGTAAATTCCCGGCTTAATTTCCAATAAGAATTACTCCATGCAAGAAGGTTATTAAATCAGCGCCCGCCACCTGCGCAGGCACAAGCGCATCCGGCACACGCACACGCGCATGCACACGAGAAGTGACCGCCTCCGCCACCACCGCTTCCGCCAATTCGCGTGGAAGGAGGAGGAACCGGGATGGGATTGGTCTTATTTGTTACCGCACCAGTGAATGTCGAAAGTCCACCCAGCACACCCGCGGAAAGGTTCTGAGTGCCATTGACAACAGAAGCGGCAAATTCTGCACCAGGCAAACGAGCCGTGTTGATATTGACGGACGGCTTTCCGGATGTGAGGGAGGGTGGTCTGGCTCCGGCGGATACAGTGGAAGCTGTCCTATAGGCTGGATCGTATCTTCCCCACCAGATGGGCAGGAAAATGGGTGTCGGGCCAAACACCTGGGTGGTCCGTTGTTGATATTGCCCGTCCGCCATGGTCCAATCCATCACCTCGTCAAAGCGCTGGCTCTTTAGTTCGGGAGTACCCGCTTGTTCCACCTGTTCCCAGGCTTTCTTGATGATGTCCTGGTAAAAAGCGACTGTTTCCGCGCGGCTGAAACCTTTCATTTTTTCCGAGACACTCTTGACGAGGTTGACCATCATGTTCTGCAAACCAAGTCTCTGATCCGCAGCATTTGGCTTTTGGAAGGATTGCAGGAATTCGACTTCATAGGGATACAAGTCTGCCGGTAGGGGATCCGTGACTTTCAAAGCCAACGGATTCTTGGTGGTGACCTCGGCTGCATTCTTTTTGATCACGGCGAATAGGATCATCATCAGAATGTTGTCCATCGGACGTTCCATCAGGATGGCAGCTTCAACGGCGGTCAAACCTCGCTTGATCCCATGCCCTTCCATCGAGATTTTCGGGGGCAAATATTGGAGCTTTCGTTTGGCAGCATTTCGGTTTGCTGCCACGATGATCACGATGAAGAATACGATGAATCCTATGCAAATGATCCAGGGACAAATTGCACCAAAATTGATCGACCCCAAATTGATGCTAACTGCTGGAGCAGTTTGCACCGCACTGCTTGCAACGAGTCGCGCAGGGAAGGCCGCCCCAAAAGTGTATTGATCAGAACCGTTCGCTGAGGTGGATTCCCAGTAGTAATTGATCCTTCTATTGGCATCCTGGGTTTCAAAGGGTGCAGCGTTGCCAGGCCAACCTGAAGGGGTATCGTACGCGGGTTCTGTACCGACCATACCGGGTGGAAATACTATCGTAAATCGATAATCCGTGGATCCTTGC
>JBGQAS010000333.1:0-2968 GCA_041494435.1 Anaerolineaceae bacterium
ATTAGCAGGATTGACGATCACAACGAGGTTGTCGGTTCCCAGGGGATACACGAAACCGGGCAGGTTGCCGGGATCGCCCCAGCGAAAAGTAGGCTCAGTGAGGGGCAGCATCTGGTCGGCGGATTTTTCGTCGATGATCACAGCCAAATCAGGCTGCAAGCGGGCGCACTGGCTAAAGGTGTTCCCCAGCCAGCCGAGGGAAGGGGAAAGCACCACGTTCACCGTCTGCGGGGTAGGGATGCTCGAAAGCGGTGTGGCTGCCATAGCTGGAGCGCGAAAGAAGGAAAAGCCGAAAGTGAACAACCCCAACAGGGTGCAATAAATGGCAAAGGGGAAGAAAGAATGCTTGGAGATCAAACGCATCAGGAAATGGATGGAGAAGAAACCAACGATCGCAGCAAGAATGAAACCAATCCCCAAGGGTAAGAGAAATTGCGATAGATGCTGGACTTTGACCAGGTCAAAAACGCTCACCAGCCCTGCACCGATCATGACCGGGACGGACATGAGGAAGGAGAAACGGGCAGCCGAGGGTCGGTCGAGGTTGCGGGTCATACCGCCTGTAATGGTTGCGCCAGATCGGGAAACGCCGGGGAAGAGGGAAATCACCTGCCAACCACCGATCCAGAGGGCATCCTTCCAATCCACTTTTTTCAATTTGCGTGTGCGCTTGCCCACAACTTCGGCGATTACAAGGAAGAGTGCCGTAACGAGCAAGAATCCAGCCACCCAGAGGGGGGATTGGAAAGCTGACTCAACCAGGTTCTTAATGAGCAAGCCAATAACCACTGCAGGGAGGGTAGCGAGGATGAGAAGCCAACCCAGGCGCGCATCGAATTCTTTGAACGGTTTACGATGGACAATTCCAAGCACAAACGCTTTGATGATCCGCCAAAGGTCCTTGCGGAAATAAATGATGACTGCCAGTAAGGTCCCCAATTGGACCAAGACGTTGAAGGGGAAGATCTGGTCGGTGGGGAAGGTCCAACCCAGGAAATAAGGGATCAAGACCAGGTGACCCGAGCTCGAAACCGGAAGGAACTCCGTCAATCCCTGGACGATGCCTAAAACGATCGCTTGAAGAATGCTCATGAAAACTCCATCACCGAAATGGATTTATTGTTCACGGCGAACCTTGTACTTCTCCAAAAAACTCCCGGCAAAACCTGTAAAAGTACCGGCAAGGATGGCTTGCCTTGATTTTCGCGTGAGATCAAGAAGGAAATTAAGATTATGGATGGAGACAAGGGTTGCGGCGAGCATTTCCTTTGCCATGATCAAATGGCGCAGGTAGGCCAAGCTGAAATTCTGGCAGGTATAACAACCGCAGGTTTCATCGATGGGTCTGGGATCGTCGAAATAGGCGGCATTCACCAGGTTGATCCTACCGGCGGGGGTGAAGGCAGCCTGATGACGCGCAAGGCGGGTGGGCAGGACGCAATCGAAGATATCCACTCCCCGTGAGATACTGTTGAGGATATCTTCCGGGGAACCCACTCCCATCAGGTATCGGGGTTTATTTTCTGGCAATATAGGATCGACGACTTCCAGCATGGCATGCATCTGGGATTTGGACTCTCCCACCGAGAGCCCCCCGATGGCAAAGCCGGGCAGGGGTAAAGAGGAGATAAACTCGGTTGATTGCTCACGCAAGTCCGGGAAGGCTCCGCCTTGAACAATGCCGAAAAGAGCCTGGTCGTTTCTGGATTTTGCTTTGACGCATTCTTCCGCCCAGGTATGGGTTCGATGCATGGCTTTTTCCACACCCTTGCGGTCCAAGGGGTCGGTGCACTCATCGAAGGTCATGATGATGTCCGCGCCCAATTGCTCCTGCATCTGGATGGAATTGGCTGGTGTGAAACGATGGGAAGAGCCATCGATGGAACTTTTGAAGGTAACCCCTTGATCGTCAATTTTGCGGATCTTGGCGAGGGAAAAAACCTGGTAACCGCCCGAATCTGTGAGAATGGGTCCATCCCAAGCCATGAATTTGTGCAAACCACCCATCGAGGCAACCAGGTCAGCACCGGGGCGAAGGTAAAGGTGATAGGTATTGGCAAGGACCAGGCTGGCACCGATCTCAGCGAGCTGGGCGGGGGTGACGGCTTTCACTGTCGCCTGGGTACCCACGGGGGCAAAAATGGGAGTTTCGATATCTCCATGGGGAGTATGAAAAATCCCAGCTCGGGCACGAGACTGCTTCGCAAGCATATCAAATCCAAAAGGTTGGGAAACCATCTGGGTAGATTATAAGCGGAAAACTCCTAACAACCTTTCAAAAACTCACCTTGCCGAACTCCCAGTGGGTGGTTATACTAGGCGGATGGAAATTCTCGGATCCATCGACAAAGAAGCCTGTTCCACGTGGTTGGAAATCAACCTGGATAACCTGCGGCACAACATCCGCAAGCTCGAAACGCTCACCCAAAAACCGGTCATGCTTGTAGTGAAAGCCAACTCCTATGGTTTGGGTTTGGTGGATATCTCCAAAGCTGCCGAACAAGCGGGGGTTGCGTGGCTGGGGGTTGCCCGGATCGAAGAAGCGCTTGCCTTGCGCGTGGCAGGCGTGAAGTGCAACATCCTGGTACTGGGATACACCCCTGCCAAGCGCACCTACGACGCCATCCTGGCAGATATTGCCCTCACCGTGTACGACCGGGAAGTAGGGGAGGCTTATTGCACGGAAGCAAAGGCAGCTCATGGAAAGATCCGGATACAGGTCAAAACCGATACAGGGATGGGCAGGCTCGGATTCTTTCCCAGCGAAGTCGCGGATTTTTTGCGGTGGGCAAAAGCCCAGCGCCAATTGAAAGTGGAAGCGCTCATCACCCATTTTGCCTGCGCGGATGATCCAAGCAAACCCAGCACCAAAGCGCAAATCGAAGAATTCAATCGGTTACTGGCTGAACTGGATGCTGAAGGCTTGAAACCCGGATTGATCCACGCTTCCAATTCGTCGGGGACATTG
>JBGQAS010000423.1:0-2289 GCA_041494435.1 Anaerolineaceae bacterium
CATCCCGCATTCCTTCAAGACCCACGTCACCCTCACCACCCAGGATATGCTGAAATCCTGCAAGCAAGCCGAGATCATTGCCCGCGACAGCGAGAATGTCATCCGCCTGGATATCAAGCCCAACCCGAAGGGTCCCGGCACTATAGAAGTGACGTCCCGCTCTGAGGAGACAGGGAATAGCGATATCGAAGTGGATGCCACGGTCGAAGGTCCCGAACTGGCAATCGCTTTCAATGTCCGCTTCTTGAGGGAAGTGCTGGAAGCCATCAAGACTCCCACCATTTCCTTTGACACCAATGCCAACAACACCCCCGCCCTGATCAAGCCCATCGGCGATGACAGTTACACTCACGTGATCATGCCCATGCACTTAAGCTGAAGAAAATAGAAACTTATAATTGTTTATCTAATTAGTACACTATAATCAATTGATTAAATTGTAAAACAAAAAGGAGTCGGATGTTCGACTCCTTTTTCATTCCATCCCAAAAGATTAGTTTTTCTTGGCAGCGGGCTTCTTGGAGGTCGATTTTTTCGTCAACGGCTTTTCCGCCTTGGGTTCCCTTGTGCTCAAAGGAGCAGAAGGCAAGAATTCTGCTTTTCCTTCCACCACCGGTTTGTCAGCAGTTTTTTCGGGAACGACCGGAGCTATGAGCAATTCCGGATTTTGATCGATGATGCGCGTTTTCACCAGATACAAGATGTAGGCACTACCGGCAGCGATCACGGAGATGATCCCTTCCGATGCCCAGATCGAAATACCTGTGTAGCTAATTATCATTCCGGTGGCGGTTGCCACAGCTTGCAAACCAACAGCAGCCACGAACCAGTACCAACCACGTTTCATGAATGCCAACCAGGTGAGCACAGCGGCCGTCAGTTGAATCACCAGCCATAAGAGCCGGTCCACACCCACAGCCAATGGGAGGTGCCAGGGAGTAGCGTAGAACTGTTTCAGTGATTCTTGCAGGGATGCAGCATCTGCAGCAGAAAGGTTAAGGGAGGCAATCCCACTGGATTGAAGGCTCACCACCTGGATCACAGTCAGCAGCAAAGGGATTCCAACCGCATAGATGCTTTCCATGCCGGCATGACCGATGCCCAATCCCAGGGCAGAACCCCACGACTTGCCCGCGGCTCCCGAGATCTTGAACGCCAGCCAATTGGCACCTTGCTCGAGCAGCCCTGTCATAAGTCCAATGATGATCGGGTACACGATGGAGAACCAACCCGTGTCCATCCAGGGATAGCTGCCACTGTTGATCATGGTGGACAACTCATTGGAGACAAAGAGGTTAATAAAATACGCCACGATGAATGCCATGGCGCCGTACAAAATGATATTCCAACTGGCTTTAAAACGCTTGTTGGTAAATGCCGCCAAAGCAATGGGTATAACCACGGCGATGACTACAGAAACAATCGACATTGCGATTACCATATCAAATCCTTCGAAAAACCAAGATGGTTTATTCTATCATCAATGAATGTGGGAATTGTTGAAGAGTTATGAAATCAGGAAGGACGACAGGGGAAGATCGCAATGTTTCACGTGAAACAAAAAACCACCTGTGTCGGTGGCTCAAAAATGTTTCACGTGAAACATTTTTCTCTCCCTAGAATCCGAACCAATGAAGAAAAAAGCTGGGTACCCAGAATCCCCCAAAATGGAAGGCGTAATAAACGACGAAACTAGCGACCAGCATCGCGGCACTGAAACCGATGAGAACGAAATCGATCCGGTTATATTTCAACTCATTCAACCAGGTGCGCTTGTGCTGACCAAAGCAACGCAAATCCATGGCGTTGGTCACATCCTCGCCGGTCAGGATAGAGTTCATGGTCACAGGCACAATCAAGGGTGCCACTCGGATGATTTGTTTGATGATCCCACCCTTGACCCGCTCGATTTCGTAACCGCGGGCTCGCTGGGCATCCAAGGTGGTGCTGAAGTCACGAGCCAGGGTGGGTACATAGCGGAAGGCAAGTTCCATGGAATAAGCAAACTTGTCTGAAAGACCCAACCCCTTGAAGGTTACCCCGTACAGTCTCGGGTTCATCGAATAGGGAAGGATCAGGAAAATAGCTGAGATCCCCCCAATCCTCAGTATCTGGCAAAGAGCAAACCATACTCGCTCAACCGTAAGACCAAGATGGATTTTCCAACCGGTGAAAGGAAATACCACAGGGTTAGGCCAAATGAGATGCCCACCGGGAGGTACCACTCCGCCAGCTCCACCGCCAGTGACGATGGTGTTCACTACGATCATTGTGGTCAGCAGGAAAATG
>JBGQAS010000095.1:0-6756 GCA_041494435.1 Anaerolineaceae bacterium
AGGCGAATTTCAATTTGAACAGGGTGGGTAATTGCACCAGTAGATGAAGCGCACTACCCATCAATGCTCCCCAGGCAAGCCGATAAATGCCCCAGTTGGCAGGCAGGAGGAACACGCCGGCAATCATTCCAATCGCATACATGGAAGGAGCCAATTGCGGTACCAAAAAAACCTGGTGGCTATTGAGCATCCCCATAACCAATCCGCTGATGCCAAACAGGATAATGGAAGGCAAAAGAATGCGCAATAATGTTGTGGTGAGTTCCACCTGCCCAATTTTGGCACTTGGGTCCAGGATGAACAAACCATGCTGCACGATTTGCGGCGCGAATATGAACCCAAGGATGCAAATGAGGATCAGGGCAACCAGGAGCAGATTGATCACACTTGATGCTAGTCTCCAGGCGCCTTTGGGGTCTTTGCGGGTGAGAAACCCAGTAAAAGTGGGGATAAAGGCAGAACCGAGTGCGCCACCAGCCATCAGGTTAAACAAAAGTTCTGCCACCCTATTGGCAGCATAGAAAGAGTCCAGCTGTAAGCTAGTGCCAAAGGTGCGGTAAATCACAATAGTTCGCAGCAGCCCGATAATATTGCTGATGATGAAGGCAATCATCACCGTTCCAGCTGCCCGGGCAATTTGGCGTTTGATAGTTTGTGCTGAACCTGCAGTTTCGGGAAAATCCATTGCGATGATTATACCTGAAAGGTTTTTTTATCCATTTTCACGATTCCGGGTACAATTCCTCCCATATTTCTGGAAAGGAACATATCATGTCAAAACAATGGTCCAAACCTCCTCAAATGGAGATCGATCCAAAGAAATCTTATACAACAACCTTGAAAACCGAAAAAGGCGATATCGTCATTCACTTGCATGCCGATAAAGTCCCCAATATGGTGAACAATTTCGTCTTCCTTGCCCGCCAAGGGTTCTACAATGGCACAATTTTTCACCGTGTGATCAGCAACTTCATGGCACAGGGTGGGGATCCCACCGGTTCAGGCATGGGCGGACCGGGGTATGAATTCAAAGATGAATTTGACCCTTCCTTGAAACACGATAAGCCCGGTATTCTTTCCATGGCAAATGCCGGTCCTAACACCAATGGCTCGCAATTCTTCATCACCCACGTCCCCACCCCCTGGTTGGATAACAAGCATAGTATCTTTGGGGAAGTTACATCTGGGATGGATGTTCTATTGAGCATTCCCCCTCGCAACCCGGAAAAGCTGGAATATCCCGGCGTGAAATTGCTGTCAGTCGAAATCACAGAGTCCTAAATAACAAAAATCCCGCTAGCAAACCCAGCGGGATTTTTCTTTAGGGCATTGTTTTATCCTCCTGCCACAGGCGGCAGGAAATCGAGTACATCTTCTGGTTTCAATTTCGTTTCCCAACCATCCGGGAGGGTGGAGACATCCAAGCCATTGATAAAACCATAAACATAATTTTGGATCTCACCCTTCTCATCGAACCATATGCTTTTCAGGGAAGGGACTGCTGCGATAATGGCATTGACAGCTTGGATCATTGTCGCACCAGATGGTAAATCCAGTTCGATGCTTTTTGCTCCAGCCTGCACTCGAAAAGTAGCATAGAAATTTACCTGCATTGATACTCCAATCAGAATTGTACCAAAGGCTTCAGGTTTGAAAGTAAAATTACTTCATCCTGCGTTTCTTTGTGGTGATAATATGCCAAAATACCTCCCTAACAAAAACTCCCTTTCCGAACATCCTCTCCCAGCCTGGTATACCGATGCCAAGCTGGGTGTCCTCGTGACTTGGGGACTCTATTCAGTTCCTGGTTGGGCACCGTTGGAAAATGTCAAGCCAGGCAGCGTCCAGGCGTTAAAGGGTGCGGAATGGTATTGGAATTCATTGAAAATTGACGGAAACCCCACCCAAAAATATCACAAGGAGGAATTTGGCCTTAAATTCCCTTATGCTGATTTTGCCGGGAAGTTCGAAAAAGCGATTCGAAAGTGGAATCCCTCTGAATGGGCAGAGCTGTTCCAAAAATCAGGGATCAAGTATGCCTTGATTACCGCACGGAATCACGATGGTTATTCCCTCTGGCCCTCTGAAGCCCCTTATCCGAACAAAGTGAAATTCCAAAGCAATCGGAATATTGTTGGCGATTTCATGCAAGCTGTCCGGCGGTGCAATATTGAAGCAGGTGTCTATTGTTGCGGCGGATTGGATAGTGCCTGGGTTGATTCTCCAATCTCTACTCTTAAAGAACTGAGTACTACTATTCCCGGTGGTCAGGATTATGCCAATTATGTAACTGGACAATGGCAGGAAATAATTGATTTGTACTCACCGGCTATTCTATGGAATGATATTTCCTTCCCCAAATTAGCTTCGGCTGAAAAACTCCTTGCTTATTATTACAACCAGCATCCCCTGGGTGTAGTCAATGACCAGTTTGGGCTATTGAATCCGGGTGGACTCGGAACCAAACCCCACTCCGATTTTCTTTCTGTTGTTGGTATCCATCCTGCGAAACTCACTACCCAGAAATGGGAATGCCTGGTTCCGCTGGGAAATTCCTTCGGTTACAACCAAAACGAAACCGATAAAGACCTGATCTCCACCGAAAAACTCGTTCACACTTTCATCGATGCAGTCAGCAAGAACGGAAATTTATTGATCAATATTGCACCCATGGCAAATGGTACGATTCCCGATATCCAGAAAGAACGGTTGGAAGGATTGGGGAAATGGCTGGAGGTCAATGGCGAAGCAATTTATGGTACCCTCCCCTGTTTCAAAGCGGAGTCGATGACGGCAGAAGGAATCCCTGTTCGTTGCACTCGCAAGGACAGGTTCTTGTACCTGTTTATCATGGGGCAGACCTTGAACCATGAGATCGTCTTGCTGGACACTTATTTCCCTGCCAATGCAACCGTAGAAATGCTCGGATATCACGGCAAACTCGGTTGGAAACCCCAGGAAAAGAACATTCGCATTCAGCTCCCCCCCAAGCGCTATCCCCTCCCAGCGTATGTTTTGAAAGTCGACCTGGGGGTCGCACTCCCGACAAATCCGAAAGAAGTGCGCAGTCTCATTAAGATAGATATGACCAAGAAGCCGCGGACCATGCTGGATTGGTTCCGGAAAAAGAAAACCCCAGACCAGAAGAAATAATTTCCTTTGGGTCTTTACTAGCCGAACTGATAGATCAACCCTTCGGCTAGTTCATTCCGCCAGGAGGTGTAATTGTGTCCTCCTGCATATTCTTTGTACATAAAGGCATATCCCTTTTGATCCAATAAAGTTCTAAAGCTCTTGTTGGCCTGGTAAAGAAAATCGAAAGTCCCAATATTCAGCCAGAAATCTAAAGGCAATGTCAATTGGTTTTCAATCAATTCCCAAATGACTGGTTTGGAATCCCAAAGGATGAAGGCACCTGATTGGCTTAAGACATGCCCGAAGATGTGCGGTAAACGAACCCCCGTATAAGCTGCCATGATCCCACCCATGGATGCCCCCAGCACTCCAAACGCGCCGGGGTTCTTTTTAATATTCAGTATGTTCAGATTCTTCTGCGCGAGCGGGATAATCAGCTGGGTCAGCATTAGAATAGCTACTTCACTGCAGTCATACTCGATCATCCGGGATGCATGAGCGTTATCCAAAAGTGCTAATGCAAGCGGAGGTATCTTACCGGCTGCCATCAAGTTTTCCACAATGGGGATGATTCCTCCCCTTTTCAAATAATCCGGTCCATCCCATACTACCAACAACGCAGCGGGCTTCTTCGCGGGTGGTTGATAAAGGTATACCTTGCGTTTCAGCCCAATGATCAAGCCTTCGTCTTCAATTACGTGCTGGCTTAATTTCCCTTGCATGCTCCCTTTTTGAGGTTTGATCCATGGGCTGATCAGCGCTTTCGGCATGGAGAAAGTGTTGTTATATCCATTGATGCCGTTATATATCTTGTAGGGGTTCATGGGATCTTCAACAAATTCTTTGCCATTAAAAAACCGATATTCCAGGTAAGCCTTGGAAGGCAACTTGCACGTATAAGTCCATACACCAGGTTCCGTTTCATTGAGAGAAATGCCTTCCTTGGTTTCATCCCAATCTAGCCAATCTGAAAATAACTGGGGAGCAGTTTTGCCCAGCCAAACAAAAGTTACCTGGTTGCCATCGATGAGTGGGGTACCATTGGATTTCGCGCGTTTAACCAAGTCAGACATATTTCCTCCAATAAATGCTCTTGATTTGACTATTGTAGCATCGGGAATTATGAAATTTTATTTGTAACCTTTGAAGGTTATCACCCCATTTCCATGAGGTGTATCCATTGTTCTTATCTTTCAATTCAAACTATAATCTTTCAAGGATTTGGCGCTGGAGAAGTACATGAAGAATGAATATGATGTAATTGTGATCGGTGCCGGGGTAGTCGGCTGCATGGTGGCACGCTGGCTCGCCCGCTATCAAATCAACATCCTCGCCATCGAAAAAGAAGCCGATATTGGCATGGGTGCAAGTTCAGCCAATTCTGCCATTGTCCATGCGGGTTACGATCCGGTCCCAGGCACGCTGAAAGCTGAAATGAATGTGGCCGCCAACCCCATGTGGGATACCCTGGCGGGGGAATTGAACTTCGGTTTTGATCGCCGTGGTGATTACGTGGTGGCGGTAAACAATGGCGAACTCCTTGACCTCGAAAAACTCCTTCAACAGGCCCAAAAGAATGGCGTCCCCGGGATGCACATAATCACCTCTGCTGAAATGAAGCACCGCGAACCAAAAATCAACCCCGATACCACTGGTGCATTGTGGGCGCCAACGGGCGGTATCTGCGATCCCTTCCAGGTTACGATTGCCGCAGCTGAAAATGCAATCGAGAACGGTGTCACGTTCCTTCTCGAAACCGCATTTCAAGATTTTATTTTAGATGGAAAGAAGATCATCGGCATCAAGACCAATCATGGTGATTTCAAATCCCGATGGGTGGTGAATGCCGCCGGAATCTATTCCGATGAGGTCATGCACAAGGCAGGTGTTCGCCCCGAATTCAAAATCCAGGCTCGCCGTGGCGAATATCTGATCCTCGATCGGGCGGACTTGGCCATCAACAATGTCCTTTTCCCTGTGCCTTCTGAAAAGGGCAAGGGCATCCTGGTGACCGCCACCCTGCACGGAAATACCATCGTGGGGCCTAATGCCAATGTCCTGCCCGACAAGGAAGATCGCTCCGTTTCCCGGGATGGGATGGATGAACTCCAACAAGGTGCTGCCAGGTTGGTGCCTTCCCTGAACCTGCGTTCGACAATTGCTTTATTTTCCGGGATGCGTGCTTATGGCAACGCTCCCAGTGAAAATCCGGGGGTGAAATACGACAGTGATTTCATCATCGAGATACCCAAGTCAGTGAATGGATTGGTGAACCTGGGTGGGATTGAATCTCCTGGACTGACGGCTGCCCCAGCCATTGCTCAACGCGTGGTTGACCTCATGAAGGATGCCGGTGAAAAATTCGTTGACAGGAAGGTCTGGTGTCCCATCCGGCCAGCCCGACCGCATTTCCGTGAGATGAACCAGGAAGAGCAGATCAAGCTGGTGAAAAAAGACCCGCGTTACGGCAGGATCATCTGCCGCTGCGAGAATGTCACCGAAGGCGAGATCATCGCTGAGATGCATGCCCCCATCCCCGCCCGCACCTACGATGCCATCAAGCGCCGTACCTGGCTGGGAACGGGCCGCTGCCTGGGTGGCTTTGACATGCCCCGGGTGGTGGATATCCTCGCTAAAGAAATGAAAGTTTCTCCCCTTGAAATTACTAAAAAAGGTGGCTTTTCTCAATTTCTGACCGGCATTACCAAGATCCAGGAGGGCAGCTGATATGACCCTCAAATCGGTCTATGATGTCGTAGTCATCGGTAGCGGACCCGGAGGTCTGGCTGCCGCCATAATTGCGAAGAAAAATGGTGCGGAAGATGTTTTGATCATCGAGCGGGATGTGGAGTTGGGTGGCATCTTGTTTCAATGTATCCATAACGGTTTTGGCGTGGAAATCTTCAAGCAGGATTTACCCGGTCCAAGCTATGCCCAACGATTCATCAATGATGCTCTATCCCTGGGAGTTGAAGTCGTCACTGATACGATGGTGTTGGATATCACTCCTCAACGCAGGATCTTTGCCACAGGCAAGAGTTCTGGCGTTCTGGATATCCAGGCGCGTGCGATTGTGCTGGCCATGGGATGCCGCGAAAAAACCCGCGCCCAGGTCCGCCTGCCTGGCACTCGCCCCGCTGGAGTATACACCGCTGGGACTGCCCAGCGATGGGTGAACGTAGAAGGTTTCATGCCCGGTAAGAAGTTCACCATCCTTGGCTCCGGCGATATCGGCATGATCATGGCGCGCCGTCTGACCTTCGAAGGTGCCAAGGTGGAAAGGGTTTTGGAAGTGATGCCCTTCCTCACTGGGTTGATGCGTAATTATGTGCAATGCCTGCTGGATTATGACATTCAACTTCAACTTTCCCATACCGTAAATCGCATCATCGGCAAGGACCGGGTGGAAGCCATCGAATCCGTCCAGGTTGACAACAAATGGAATCCCATTCCAGGTACAGAAGAGATCATTCCCTGCGATACTCTGCTGCTTTCGGTGGGCTTGATCCCCGAGAACGAACTTTCCAAGAAAGCCGGTGTCCGGATCGATCCGCTTACCAACGGACCCTTCGTCGATAACCATTTCGAAACCAATGTTCCGGGTATTTTCGCTGCCGGCAA
>JBGQAS010000389.1:0-2534 GCA_041494435.1 Anaerolineaceae bacterium
GTATCGACTACGCGAATATCCCGACCCGGGAAATCCTGGACGGCTGTTTCTGCGCTGCGGACTGTGCCACTTACTTTGGCGGAGGGGCAAATCACCAGGATGGTGGATTTTTCCTTCGCCCATTTTTCAAAGATGGGTTGATAGCGGATGGGTTCAGGTGCAGCAGTTTTCGGGCGTACCGAAGTGGATGCCAATTTCTCAAGAAAAGCGGCTGGACCCATTTCGGTGTCGTCGCGATAAGTTTGATCGCCAAAAATCACCAATTGTGGCAAAAGGGGGATACCTAACTTCTTGGCTTCCTCCACTGAAATGCAAGACAAAGTATCGGCAACGATTCTGATCATTTTTCTCCTCCGGTTTTATGTAGATTGGATATTTCTGACACTGATGGAAATGTGGAAAATGATGTTGCCTGGCGAACAGCAAAAAGAATTGCTTGAGCCGTTATTTCTGCCGCAAATGCCCCAATGACGTTTACATTACCGAATTTTTGTCCGGTGGATAGCGCAAAAATGGTATCTCCATCGAACATGGTGTGGGCAGGGCGGATGGTGCGGGCAATGCCATCCTGTGCCATTTGAGCCACCTTGTTCACTTCTTCTTTGGACAATTTGGCATTTGTAGCTACAACACCAATAACTGTGTTTTGCATCGAGGCAATATTTACGACCTGCTTGCCAACGAAAGATTTCATTTGACCCAAAGTGTCTGCGAAAAAAGGATGTCTTTTATTGTGAATGATGGATCTGGCACCAGCAAGTATTGCATTTGTATCCGGGTCGATGACATCACCGAAGGCATTGACGACAAATATGGCTCCAACTATCACCCCATTGCCAACCTCACAACTGGCTGAGCCGATGCCTGATTTCATGGCTTGGCGCATACCAAATAGTTTGCCCACCGAGGCACCTGTTCCTGCACCGAAATTACCTCGCTTGGGTGGTTTTTCCGAGGCAACCTGGCAAGCTTTGTAACCCATTTCTACATCAGGCCGGATTTTCGAATCTCCCAATCCCAAATCATAGATAACGGCTGCACTCACAATGGGAACTTTTGCTTCAGCGGTTTGAAATCCAATTCGTTGTTCATCGAGCCAGCGCATAACCCCGGATGCAGCATCCAAGCCAAATGCAGAACCACCGGAGAGAACCACCGCATGAACTTTTTCAACGAGATGCATGGGACGCAATAAATCCGTCTCTCGGGTGCCAGGAGCACCACCGCGCTGATCCACGCCGCCTATAGCTCCCTTTTTGCACAGAATGACCGTACAACCGGTCATTGCTTGTAAATCTTGAACCTGACCTACCAAAATGCCGGGTACATCGGTAATGGAATTTGATTTGCTCATTGATTTATGAAAGTATTATATATGAAATCGGCTGCTGGAATTCGAGTTGTGTTTGTGTCTATAGCGGTTTACCGCAATTTGGACAGTTTTTTTCAGCTTTTTTGATAATATAGCCGCAATTCTTGCAGGTAACGGGCTGAATATCTCCCAAGGGCGCACCGCAGGCGATGCAATTCGATTCTCCGGGTGGATTGGCAGTATTGCAGTAAAGGCAGGCAATCCTTCTTAAGCGATTTGAAAGCTCAAATCCACTCCCCATCGAACGGGCGGCATCATCAATAACCTGCCACACTGCCTGCTGGAGTTGAAGAGATTCCACGTCCTGGGCAACATCGTCCAATCTCCCCAACAAAGAAAGAGGATTTCTTAACGCTGCGAGGGCAGTGAGCCCCAGGCTTGCCGCAACCCCCAGCCAGGCTTGCTGACCCATGGATACTGAAATGCCATCCTGGAATTTTTGAATGGAAATGCCAAAAGCGGTTTGTCCCCCCGAGGATTGAAAGCGGGTCGTAGCGACTTGGATTGCAATTTGATCACCTTCCCCAAATTGCTGCACCTGATAATTCCCCCGGTTGAAGAATGCGATCAACTCCTGGGCGATATCCTGTGGTTCGAAGGGGCCGTGATAGACTTTTTGTTCCATAATCCGATTATAATCAAAAACATGATTTTTAAGACTTTGCACCAACCTTATATACGAAGAACGGTGTTTATCGTTTCCATTTTCCTCGTCCTTATCGGTACTTTCTTCTTTATTAATGAAAAGGCACAGGCACAGCAACTTTTGCAGCAACCGACGGGTACGATTCCAACTGTAACTGGAACACCAGAAGGGGGTACGACAACTGTACTGATGGGGCAAGAACCTCAAATCAATGTTCGGTCTGGTCCAGGAACTTTTTATAACAAAGTTGGAGTTGTACTCCCCGGTCAAGAAGTTCATGTTCTTGGGAAATCTGCAGGTGGGGGATGGCTGTTGATTATTTACCCAGGAATCCCAGGAAATTCCGCTTGGATTTATTCTGCCTATGTCGCTCCTTTGACTCGCGGTGAAGTCCCGATTGTCGAACCACCTCCCACATCAACCCCTCTTTACACCCCAACGATAGACCCGACACTGGCAGCGCAATTTATCGAAACACCCATCCCGACAAAACTAGCCACGTTTACCCAGGTTGCA
>JBGQAS010000155.1:0-5339 GCA_041494435.1 Anaerolineaceae bacterium
ACTGATACCACCAACCCATTTGTCCCTCGCACAGCGCGCGCCTTCCAGGTGATCCTCCGCGGTTGATTATGATAAAACTTGAAGGGAGCCTGGAAGAGGATATTCTCCAACCATCGAACACGGAAGCTACCCTGTTCAGCGCCCAGCATGGATGAAATGTGTTGTGCGGCCACACAGAAACCTTCAATCCCCATGACTCCTGGCAGCAAAGGAATGCCATTCATGGCGTGATCTTTCAGGAAGGGTTCACTGCTTGGGTCCAAATCGGATTCCAAGAACACCCCTTCTTCCTGGTTGTAGCCGGTGACCCGGCTGAGCATGACGTGGATAGGCTTTCCTTGTGTCAAAAATGCATTGGCTTTTTCCAGATCGACTCTATCGCTGGATTGACGTTGGGTTTCCAATGAACCGAGAGAACCAGCCAAAACCACTTCACCCGCCGGCGCGAAAGCCAATTCGGCATACACAGCCGGAACTGCAGAGGCAGGCGAAAGCATCTCGATTCCAGCACGTTTCATCAATTCAGGGATGTGCCCACGGCTGGCCATTCCGACCTCAGCCCAGGCACCCCAGTCGATGACCTGAGCTTTTACTTCTGGATGCTGGCAGTTGATAGAGCTCACGATCCGGCACAAAAAATCATTAGCCGCGCTGTAATCGGTTTGCCCGGCGTTGCCAAAGCGCCCCGCTACAGAAGAAAAAGCCAGAATATGCTTCGGTAGGGACTGGCGTTTAGCCAGTGCCGTATAAAGGTGGAAAAAGCCGCTTGCTTTTACCGCTAAGGTTTGTTCTATCTCCGCCCGAGTTTTACTTTCCAGTCGACGGCTGTATTCCACCCCCGCAGCATGGATGAGCACATCTACCCTCTGGGCGGACGTCAGAACCTGATCCACGGCATTCTGTACGGCGGCTTGGTCTGTCACATCGCAGACAATGTACTCCGCCCTTGCCCCGGAAGCTTGCATGATCTTCATGGTCCGCAGAGTAGCCGCAGCCCGTTCCAGAGCAGCTATTTTTTCTTCGGCCTGAACCAGGGAAGGTTTTTTCCCTGTCTCAGTAAAATTGCGTAAAATATCTTGTTTTAATCCCTGCCTGTCAGTCCGCAATCGTGCCAGGTCCGGGTGATCTTCGGCAGGTAGAGGGTTGCGTCCCAGGAGGTAAAAACTGCCGTGGGTGTGAGTTGCCAGGTCGGTCACTACGGGTCCAATAATCCCGGCGGTACCGCCGCTGATCAGAAAAACCGGATTCTCCGGCAGGTTGGTGACAGCATCAGGCGACAGGGTTTGTTTTTCCAGCGATACACCAAAGCGTTGGGAGCCTTCCCATCCCACTTCCACGGCGGAGGGATCGATCCGTGTCTCTTCGAGCAAACGAGTTGCCACTTCGGCAGCCGGTGATGAGACTTCGAAATCGACAACTTTTACAAGCACATTCGGACGTTCCCAGGCCAGCGACTTGGCGAACCCACTGACGAGTCCTCCCATCGGAGCGCTCGCACCTTGCGGTCCATACCCATTCAACCCGCCACAACGGGTAGCACAAACCAGGAAAGGTTGGTTGGAGAAAGACTGTATCAAATCAGTTAGTTTAAATAGCCTTTCCTTCAGTAGTTCCTGCCAACACTCCTCGGTCACATCATCCAATGCTGGTTCTTCATCCAGTGCAGACAGGAAGTACACGCCATCCACCGCCAGATTTTTGGTGAATTCAGTATCAAGCTCAGCACCTGCTTTTTGGACGATCACTTCCACTTCCAGAGAACGCAGTTTGCGCGCCAAAGCTGCTGATACTTTTCCTCTGTCAGCTACAATCAAAACCTTGCTGCCTTGAACGAAAGCGACGCTCGTCGGCTTGCATAGTTCCAGACGCGGAAGCAGCACCGGGATCGGTATACGACGTACGAGTTCGGTTACAGCAGCAGTTTCGACGACTGGTACGGGTTCCGCGGGCAGTTCGATTGGTAAAGGTTCCGGCTTGGACTGGGCCTCGAGGGCAAAGTTGATCACCTTTTGCAAGGTGTTGTAGTCCACCAGTCGAAGATCTTCCCGGCGGGGAATGCCATAGTGCTCACGCATGGCTGCAAACAATTCAGCCTGTTTTACGGTGTCAATACCCAGATCAGCTTCAAGGTCGAGACCTAGGTCTAGCATTTCTGATGGATATCCTGTCTTTTCACTCACCAGGCCCAGGATAAATGTTTTCACTTCTTCGCTGTCAATATTTGCAATTGGTGTACTTGGTTGTGCGGGAGTCTCAATGGGGACAGAAACCTGTGAAGCGACCTCCTCAGTTTTTCCGGAGATTGCAGAAACATTGTTTTCTATAGGTGCTTCAGCCCAAGCGGAAGGCCCTTGCCCGATCTTCCAAGTTGACTTCGAGGGTGACCTAACAGGAACACCTGTGTGGTGCACTCGCAAGGTATGCTTCTGTACTTCCACTTCAGCGGCATCGTAACCACTGACAGAATTTAGCCATGGTTGGTAAACCTTCTTATCCGTTCTTTCCCCCACGCAAGGGATGACGCGGTATAGTGCCATGGCAATCTGTGAACCAAAACCAGCCGCCAAACGCAATGCATAATGTACAGGGTAAGCGCCACCGTGTGAAAGGTTGAGGTCGCCCAGGTCGGGATCGGGTTGAAACTGATCATCCAAATTTGCTATGGGAGGGACAATCCCCATTTGCAAAGCCTTAACTGCCACCACATCCTCCACCCCCACTCCCATTGTGTGACCGGTGAAACCTTTGGTGTTGGCAATCACAACCTGGTTGGCTTGCTCGCCAAAGGTGCTGCGCAACGCAAAGATTTCAGCCGCTGCACTGCCCCCTCGAGCCGGGGTGTAAGTCTCGTGCGACATAAACAGCATTTGTCCTGCCAGATCACTGCGCCACAACCCAAAACGTTCTTCGGCCTGGGTTACCACCTGCGCCATGATCTCGCTGACGTGTTTGACATCCAGGCGGGTACCGTGAAACGCGCTGTTGGCAATTTGGGTAGAAAGGACTTCCGCGATCCCGCGCATACCTCTTTCCCGCACTGCATCTTCGGCTTCCACCACCAGCGCAGCAGCCCCCATGCCCATGATCAAACCATTTCGGCGGCGGTCAAATGGCAAAGCCGCCTCTCGCAAATCACCTTCGGTGGTAGTTGCGCCACTGGCAAGCAGACCGGAACCGATCCACGATACCAGGTGACCATCAGTGACATCATCCCCGGCGATCACCACAACCCGCCGGCAACGTCCCGCACGGATCCAATCTTCGGCGATCGACATGGCATGCGTGGTGGATGCGCATGCAGCATTCACATGCGTGTTCGGTCCCCTAGCACCGACATATTCGGCAAACTGGGAATGACCCATGGCTAGAACACGGAAGATGAATCGTCGGTCAAAATGATAATCAAGTTTCTTGAGCTGCTCTTCCAAAGCGGTGATCCGCTCTGCCAGAACACGTTGCAACTTGGGGCTGCTCTGAGCCAATATCTGAAACTCCTGGAGTTCGTTGACCAGTGCTTCCAGTTTCTTATGGATTAAGAAACGATCAGCCTCCTCACTCATGCGTTCCAACCCAGGAAATGCCGAGCAGAAAATCACGCCAGTCTCATCGGCAAGCGCGGCTGGTAACATCCAACGATTGGGAAGTAGACCTCCCGTACTGGTGCATTTATAAGCCATCACCAATGGGATGCCTGCGTCACGCAGGGCTTCCACACCTGCAGCAATTGCCAGCTGAGTGGAAATATCTGTTCCTTCAACCAAACTCTCGGGTAAACCAAACTCTTCCACGGGATCAAATAACCCGTGCTGCCCGGCTAGTTTTATGGTCTGTTCCATGTTGTCGATATTAACCATGAGAGCGCCGGCTTCGCTTTTTTCCAGACGGGTCACGCGCCTGTCCAGCATCGATTGACGGACTTCCCCAGGGAGCGGATCAATAAACGACTCCCCATTTAGAATTCGTTGGATGTTGTCTTCCTGGAAAACATGCCCCTTACAGCCAGGCAGACCCAAGCCCGTACCACTAATCACTACAGACCCAGTGATACCCTTGTGGAAAGAAATGGATGGTTGAGGAACCCCAGGTTCGACAGCAGGCATAGCTTTCACAACAGAAGGCGTGGGGACGGTTGGTGTTATTGAATCGGATTGAGAGTCAACCACAAATTGGATCACTTTTTGGAGTGTGTTGTAATCAACCAGGCGCAAGTCTTCACGCCGTGGAATGTTGAAATGCTCGCGTACAGCTGCAAATAACTCCGCTTGCTTGACTGTGTCGATCCCCAGATCGGCTTCCAGATCGAGACCCAGTTCCAGCATTTCAGCCGGGTAACCGGTCTTTTCACTGACCAGACCCAACAAGAAAGTCTGTATCTCGGTCACATCGCGAGACATGGAAGTTTCAGCTTTCATCTGGGATTGTTGGATCTGTACTGGTACTGAGATTTCCCTTGCCTCAATTGAGTTATTCGGAGAATATCCCGCAGCTAACAATCCACAGAATGCATCGTGAAAGCTCGGAGCGCCACCTTTACGCGGGTGATTGGTTGCCATGATTGTGACGTCAGTAAAATCCCTGAGTATATCGACTGCCAGAGAATTTAATACTCTCTTGGGACCAACTTCTACAAAAGTGCGGGCACCATTTTGGTAAAGGGTTTCGATGCCCTGGATGAACTGAACGGGCGATGCCACCTGGCGTGCCAACAGGTCGAGGATCTCTTCCCGGTCAGCTGGGTACGGCTTGCCGGTGACATTCGCGGCAACCAGCAGGTGCGGCGGTTGAACATTCATACGCGCTATGACCTGGCGCAGCGGTTCGCTTGCCGGTGCCACAATTCGGGTATGAAAAGCATGGGAGACTGGGATCTTGACGGCTTGATATCCAGCTGCCATAAAGGCAACAATTGCTGCCTCCACGGCTGCCGTAGCGCCACCGATTACCGATTGCATCGGGCTGTTGATATTGGCAATCACCACATATCCATCTACAGTTTTAAGCAAGTTCTCCACTTCTTTAAGCGGAGCAGAAACGGCCGCCATACAGCCGTTATCCTCCATGGAAACGCGCGCCATTTCCCGACCGCGCGCACTGACAACTTCCAACGCTTCGGCGAAAGTAAGCACTCCCGCCGCCACGAGCGCCGCGTATTCACCCAGGCTGTGACCAATGACCATGTCCGGTTGGAAACCAAATTTCTGCATCACCCTCAAAAGCGCTACGTTGGCTGTCAGGACAGCAGGTTGGGTGATAGTTGTATTGCGCAGATCTTCTTCAGCTTGTTTCAGGCTGGCTTCATCCCCTTCCACGTAAATGTAACTGGTTAATGTGCGACCGAG
>JBGQAS010000107.1:0-6621 GCA_041494435.1 Anaerolineaceae bacterium
CAAAGACTCTTTGCTTTCCCTCAAAACCAGTGACCTTCTCGTGCACCCGGAAGATCGGAGGAAGCTCCTTAAAACCTTGAATCATTCCAACATTCTTTTGAAATCGGAATTACAGGTCCGTTGCAAAGATGGAACCATCCTGTGGGTGAGAGATAACGCGCACTCGGTCAGAAATGCACAGGGAAAAATCCAATCTTACGAAGGCAGCCTTGAAGACATCACCCATTTGCGAGAAGCCGAAGAAGCTTTAAAGCACAGCGAGGAAAGATACCGCAATCTCGTGGAAAATATGGGTGAAGGCATGACCATTGTGGATGCCAACGAAAATATTCTTTTTGCCAACCTAACTGCAGAACGCATATTTGGAGTGAGTGAGGGTAGTCTGGTAGGTCGCAATCTGCGCGAGTTTTTGGACCCAAACCAATTGAACGAAGTATTGGCTCAGACAAGCCGCCGGAAAATGGGAGAGCGAAGTTTGTATGAGATCACCATTACCCGTCCGGATGGGGAAAAACGGATCCTGCGGGTGACTGCCACAGCCCAGTACGCAGATAATGGAAGCTCCTCCAATTCATTTGGTGTCATCCATGATGTTACCGATGAGCGTAAAGATCAGCTTGCTCTGGAATCAGTAAAAGCGGAATTGGATATCCGGGTTCGTGAACTAGAAACACGCAATCGCGAAATCGGCGCACTTACAGATATGGTTAATATGCTGCAAAGGTGCACCACCATCCCGGAAACCTTTGTAGTGATTGAATCCTTTATCAAACAGTTAATCCCTGAAGCCAAGGGAGCTCTGTACCTGGGAAAACTCGGGTTGCAAAAATATAAGTTGGTCAGACAATGGGGGCAACCTTCCCTTTCCAAGACTGAGATTGTCAACGAGGATTGTTGGGCTTTACGGAGAGAAAAATATTACTGTCTTACCGAAACATTGACAGGGCCCCTTTGCAGCCACTTGGGAAAACCGGTTCCGCTTTCCACGATATGTGTCCCCATCATGATCCAAAATCATGGATCAGGCTTGCTCCATCTCCAAACCTCTCAAGATGGCATAAGATTAACTGAGAATCATTTACGCCTTGCAAACAACCTTGCTGAACAAATTAATCTGGCCCTTTCGAATTTACAATTGCAGGAGGAATTGCACGAACAAGCGATCCGGGATTCTCTGACGGGATTATTCAACCGATACTACATGGAAGAAACCCTTGAGAAAGAGATTGCCCGATCGAAGAGAAATGAAAAAACCATTTCGCTCATGATGCTCGATTTTGACAACTTCAAGGAACTCAATACTATTTATGGCCATCCGAAAGCCGATGAAGCATTAACCGCTTTTGGGGGATTATTGAATGCATCCATCCGAGCAAGCGACATTGCTTGCCGGTATGGCGGGGATGAGTTTCTGGTCATCATGCCAGATACTTCCCCAGAAGTTGTACTGCAACGAGCTGACTCCATCCGGAATAAAGTTAAGAGTATACATTTTCATTCAGCTCCAAATGCGTCAGTGGTCTTAACCGTTTCAATTGGTTTGGCTATCTTCCCAAAGAATGGGATCACATCGAATACCCTCCTCACAGCTGCCGATAACGCTTTATTGAAAGCCAAAAAAAGTCGTGACACAATCATTTTTGCTTCTTAACTTGAATGCCAAATAGATTGTTAATTCCAATTTCGTTACAGAAGGATGCCTAAACTGAAAAGTGGTTGACAAACCAAATACTCATCAGTAAGATAGGATATGCTTGGAAACCAAGCCTTCTTGGAGGTTATATATTTCCCTGCCCTAGCAGGGATCAAAGGAAATACTTTCCAGATAACCATAATCTCCGATAATGTGGTTCTCTTCCAAGGCAAAAAACAATAAAAACAGGAATTTACTATTATGTCAGAAAATGTAGCATCTGCCGAAATCCATCCCACCAGGGGAAACGACCTGGATAATTACCTCGATTCCAGCCCACGCAAGAGGGCTCTGATTGTCGATGACGAGATTGAAAGCACTACCTTGCTGAAAATGGTATTAATGAGCGCCGGGTTGGATGTCATTGGCGCCTACAGTGGAAATGAATCATTGGTGAAGTGCTCCAAACTGCATCCTGATGTGATCCTGCTGGACCTGATGATGCCGGTGATGGATGGCTGGGAAACTTTGGAAAAATTAAGAGGCATTACCAATGCCCCTGTGCTGATCGTTTCTGCGAAAACAGGGAAAGAAGACATCGTGAGAGGGCTGGAGATTGGCGTTGAGGATTACATCACCAAACCATATCATCCTGCCGAGTTGATTGCACGGGTGAACCGGGTCTTGAGCCGAAGCGCAGCCGCGTCTCATCCGCAACAATACAGCTTCCCTGAGATCGGGCTCAAGATCAATATAAAATCACATGAAGTCGAATACAACCAACGGGTGATCGAGCTTCCCAAAAAAGAGTTCCAAATCCTTTCAGTCCTGGCATATCATGCACCTGAAACGGTGACCAATGAGGTCCTGGCAAAAGAATTATGGGGAGATAATTCCGATAAAATCCAAAACCGGATCAAACACCTCATATTTGTGCTCAGGCAATCATTGGAGAGAGATCCTTCTCAACCTGATTTGATCCGCAATCGCGAGGGTATCGGTTACAGGTTGGCGATCAAATCATAGACACTCCGGAAAAACAAAAACACCCCGATATTCTCGGGGCGTTTTTGTTAAGGGATAACTACCAATAAAAGGAGGATTATCTAGGGAATAACCTGGGCTACGATGAAAAGCCGACCCCAAGAACCTTGATCCCCTTGAGCAATACAGGTCTGTAAAGTCAAATGCGGATTGCCTGTGTAGTATTTGTAAAAAATCTGTTCTGCGGAAAGTCGTTCACCTGTAGCTAAATTCTTAAAATCGCTGTAGGGACTTGTGGGGGAAAGCGCCTGGTATTTGTCAACTTTGGTGATCTGCAATTCCTTGATGTTGCCATCTCCATAGATCAAGCTGATTTTATCCCCGAGTTTCAGATTGAAGAATTCGGTACCAGAGCTAAAATTGTGCGCCAGGAGGCCAATCACGTTGTAGGGTTTTGCCATCGAGAACTGGGTGACCACACCATCCACGCTGGAAACATATCCGGGTTGCCCGGAAGGCTGCTGAACTACGCGGAAAGCCAGAACACCGCTGGCGAAGATGCCCTGTAAATTTGTTCCTGTGTCGGTTTTGAGGGCTGTAGAGAAATCCTTCAGGCTGACCTGGCTTTGTAGAGTGGAAGTGTCGGTGCTGCTGAAGGTTACCGGGATGATAGGCTTGGGAGAAATTCCGAAGAATCCTTGTAAAAGGAGGGGGAGAACGAGAAGAAAAGTTAGGTATTTAAATTTGAGAGCCATTGTCTTTTTCTTTCTGACAAAGGCTCAACAAAATACAGAATGCTCGGTTGATTTCGTTTCGGCGGTTCGGCGGTCATGGCATTTGCTTTAGACCCGTAACTTTGCGTCGCCGGTTTTCACCGGTTTTGCCTTTGTCGTTCGAATGATAAATTTCTAGCTACATAATAGCATTGTCTATTGGTTATTACTAGGTGTCTTTTTGGTTTGTAATTAGTTTGTAAGGAGTGTTAATAACAAAAAATACCTCCCTTTTGAATCAAAACAAGGTTTATCCGCGCGAAAATTTATTCTCTAGAAAACCATCAACTTCTATACATCAATTAATAGAATTTTCCCGGGAAATTTGACTTTGAATTCAATAAATGTTACAACATCAAACAGTGCAATCCCCATTGCACATTATGCAATATCAGAGAGGAGCCCCATGTACGTGAATCTCATTCCCGTTCCCATCAATTTGATCATGATCGTTTTTTACATGATCGCCAGGAACCGAAATGATTTGAAAAGGACCGCCTTTATTCAACCTGCAGCCACACTGGTAGCAATAATTATTACAGTACTCAGTTTTTTCAGCCCGTATTCCAATCACGAATACACGATCTGGATCCTGGCAGGCATTTCAAGCAGGTCCACAGGACTTTCCCGGAAATTGTGGCTCAACTACCCGATGAAGTCATAATCACTGCCTTATCCTATCCTGGCATTCGGGATTTGATCGATCCTCAATCTTTGACCGATAAAACTCTTGCCATTGAAATTACCAAGTGAATGAAATAAGGAGAACTCATGGAACCTTTGCGAGTTGCTATTGTCGGCTGTGGTCGGATCTCTGACCTGCATGAACTTGGATATCGCGGGCGGAAAGATGCTCAAATTGTTGCCGTCTGTGACGTGAAACGTTCGAACGCAGTGGCTAAAGCCAAAGCCTGGGGAGTATCAACCATTTATACCGATTATGAGAAGTTGCTCGAAGATCCCACCATCGATATGGTCGAATTGCTGGTTCCTCACCATCTGCACAGCCCCATGACCATTGCTGCTTGTGATGCCAAGAAGCATGTTTCGGTGCAGAAACCCATGGCGCTGAATGCTCGCGAAGCCGACCAGATGATCCTGGCTGCCAAACGAAACAATGTACAACTACGGGTTTATGAGACCTTCGTATTTTATCCCCCTGTGGTAAAAGCTAAAGAAATGATCGATGCCGGAGTTATCGGCGTTCCCCAAATGATCCGCGCCCACGTGAATACCGGCACGCAAAGCACAGGCTGGAAAATACCCTTGAACGCCTGGTTCTGGCGATTCAACAAGGATTTGTGCGGGGGAGGACCCCTGGTGTTCGATCACGGCTACCACCTTTTCTCCGTGATCCAGCATCTCATGGGACCCGTGGAAAAAGTTTACGCCTGGCTCGGCTTTTCCGAGGTGGGAGCTGGGATCTTGATCGATGCACCGGCAAATATCATGTTCCAATTCAAGGCCAACCGGCGCTATGGCCAGCTGGATATTGAATACACCCCCAAAATGAAGATATATTCCAAGTACTACACCGATGATGACCGGATTGAAATTATCGGTGATAAAGGCATGATCTTCATCAACCGCTATACAGCCAAAACCGTTGACCTACCGGAGTTGATGCTCTTCAAAGACGGCGAAACCACGAAGATCCCTGTAAAACGAGTGGAATGGGAGCACAGTTTCATCGATTGCACCCGTCATTTCATCGACGTGTTGCAAAAAGGAGGCGAGCCTATCCTAGATGGAGCCACGGGTAAATCTGTGCTGCAATTCACTTTAGCTGCCTTGCAATCATCAAAGACGGGGAGGGAAGTACGACCCGAAGAAGTTGAATAAGGTAATCGAATTCTTTTCCAATCCCGGGGTTCTATTTAATAACCTTTAAATGATTGCTGAATAAGCCTTCCACCTGTAGACTAGGCAAGGAAACAGGATTCATCTTTGATAAGGGTCTCTACAAAATAAAGCATAAGGGATCGGGAAAAAATGAATATTCAATTGGTTCGAAACAAACGCGACCTGAAAGAGTTCGTTGAACTGCCCTATCGCATCTATAAGAACGACCCGGTATGGGTGGCACCTTTGAGAGACGAACAATGGGCGCAATTTGATGTAAAGGGCAATCCCATGTTGAACCATTGCGAAACCGCCCTATTTATTGCCAAGGATGGTGAGAAGACGGTCGGACGCGTGACAGCTTTCATCGATCACCTGGCTGCCGATTATTGGAAGCAGCCTGTCGGTCTTTTTGGATCATACGAATGCAACCAGGATCCAGAAGTTTCCAAAGCCCTCTTAACAACTGCTGAAAAATGGCTCAAAGAACGCAATATGAAATATATGCGTGGTCCCTGGAGCTTCGCCTCTCAGGAATGGGGAATGGTAAAAGAAGGTTTCACCCCTTCCCCGGTCATCATGGCACCCTATAATCCCCCTTGGTACAACGAGCAATTAGAAAACTACGGTTTGACCAAGATCAAGGATTTGCTGGTGTATTACATCGATGCGAAGGAAGGTTACCAGATGCCAGAACGCATCCTCACCCTCACGGACAAAATTGAGAAACGCTACAACATCCATGTCCGCCCCATCAACATGAAACAACTCGAAAAAGATGTCATGACCATCGTGGATCTCTCGAACCAAAGCATCGCTGATAACTGGGGATACTACCCGGTGACCCTTGAAGAAGGCAAAGCACTTGCACGCGACATGAAGCAAATTGTCAATCCCAAGGCGCTTTTGATCGCTGAAGATGCTTCAGGGAAGCCTATCGGCTTTGCCATGACCCTGCCAGATGTCAACAGCCTGCTCAAAGGGTTGAATGGCCACCTGTTCCCCTTTGGGATCTTCAAGCTGCTATTCGGTTTACCCAAGATCCGCCAATACCGTATGTGGGCGCTGGGCGTCATCCCGGAATACCAGGGCAAAGCCATTGACTCCCTGCTCTACCGAGCTACCTACGAAGCACTTTATTCCCCCACCATCCGATTGGAGATCAATTACGTCCTGGAAGACAATGACAGGATGAACAATGCCCTGGTCAAACTTGGTGTAAAACCTTTGCGGAAATATCGTATCTATCAAAAATCCATCTAAAAACTGACAAGGAGAAGACATGCAACCTGCTCAAGCCACCCAAGATGCCCTGGCTATCCTCAGGAATGGGCAAAATTTCCAATGGTACGTGATCGCCTTTTTAGCCCTGGTTGTTTATGTGTATGC
>JBGQAS010000260.1:0-3834 GCA_041494435.1 Anaerolineaceae bacterium
ATAGAGCGGGTTCCCTTGAAATCTTTCTTCTGGGTGGCGAGCATTTCGCCAGCGAAATAAACAGAACCATATCCTGTGGCTTCAGGGCGAATGAGGGAACCACCATATTCGAGGCCTTTGCCTGTGAGGACGCCGGTATGCTCGTTGCGGATTTTCTTGTAATAACCGTACAGGTAACCGATCTCGCGTCCACCCACGCCGATATCACCTGCGGGGACGTCGCAATCCGGTCCAATATGTCGATAAAGTTCGCGCATGAAAGCCTGGCAGAAGCGCATGACTTCCATATCCGACTTGCCCTTGGGATCAAAATCGCAACCGCCCTTGGCGCCGCCCATGGGCAGCGTGGTGAGCGAATTCTTGAAGATCTGTTCGAAGCCAAGGAACTTGATGATCCCCAGGTTTACTGTGGGGTGAAAACGCAAGCCGCCCTTATAGGGTCCAATGGCATTATTGAATTGAACCCGGAAACCGCGGTTGACCTGGACTTCACCTTTGTCATCCGTCCAGGGAACCCGGAAGATGATCGTGCGATCGGGTTCGACGATCCGTTCAAAAATCTTGAATTTCACGTATTCCGGGTGCTTTTTGGCGGTTGCCTCAATGGATTTGAGGACTTCCAACACTGCCTGGTGAAACTCTTTTTGCCCCGGGTCCTTCTCCACGACCTTTTTGTAGACATCATTCACTATCGACATACCTTACACTCCTTTTGGATTTGGAATTGAAATGGCATGGTGCAAGAGGTACTCATATTGAGGTTCTATCATCCTATTAATCAGATGATTGGACAATGTAGGAATTAGTCTAGCACTGATTTTGTAAACGAGCAATCTCTTTAAACCTTAAAAAATCCATAAGCCCTCACAAATGAGAACAGTAAACCTTACATCTCAACCCGGTAGTTATGCATTCAGAGATTAATCCTGAATCATCCCATTTTTGCATGCAATGAAGGGGTTGATTGACTGAGGGGGTTTTTCAATATATAATCAACTATCTCTCACAATTGGAGTACAACAACGGTATGGATCAATCCAACCCAAATCTCGAGCCCCAGCCTAAGCCCGAGACTCATCATAACGACGAGCAAAACGATGCAATGGCTTCCCTGTTGGCGCAGGAAGGCGATGGGATAGAATTCCCAAAATCCGGTGAAACCCGTGACGGCGTGATCGCTTCCATCACACCCGGACAGATCCTGGTTTCTGTGGGGAGCAAATCGGAAGGGGTCATCAGCGGCAAGGAATTTGAACTAATTCCAGCCGAAGAATTGGCTACGCTCAAAATTGGGCAAACCATACCCGTTTATGTCATCAACCCTGAAGATTCAAACGGCAACCTGGTGCTTTCTTACGTCCGTGCCCGCGAGGAGAACGAATGGAAAAAAGCAGAAGAATTGCTGCATTCCAAGGGAGCATTCCATAGCAAAGTCATTGGGTATAACAAGGGAGGTTTGATTGTTCCCTTGGGATCCTTGCGCGGGTTCATCCCGGCAAGCCAGATCACTCATGCCCGGCGGACTTCCATGGAAGGTGAAACCCCCGAACAGAAATGGAACAAGTTCGTGGGAGAAGAAATTGATGTTTGCGTTATCGAGGTCGACCGCGAAAGACGACGGTTGATCCTTTCCGAACGCCAGGCAAGCGGCGAAACCCGCGAGAGCGTGCGCGAACGCGTGATGGACGAACTTAAGGAAGGTGAAACCCGCACAGGACGTGTGACAAGCCTGGCTGATTTTGGCGCCTTCGTCAACATCGGCGGCGCTGACGGTCTCGTTCATTTGACCGAAGTTTCCTGGGAACCCATCAAGCACCCCGGGGATAAGCTGAAGGTCGGGCAAGAAGTGAAGGTCAAGGTCATAAACATCGACCATGAGAAGAAACGCATTGGACTTTCCATCCGCTTGACTGAAAAAGATCCCTGGGCTGACAAGGTCGCTCATTATCACGTGGGACAATTGGTGGAAGGCAAGATCACCCGCCTCACCAAGTTTGGTGCCTTTGCAAAATTGGAAGACGACGTGGAAGGTTTGATCCACATCTCCGAGATCAGCGAGAAACGCATCGAGCACCCCAAGGAAGCCTTGAAAGAAGGCGAGACAGTCACCCTGCGCGTGATCAAGATCGATCCGGACAACCACCGCATCGGGTTGAGTGTACGCAAAGTGGAATCCATGGCTTATGCCGAACAGGATTGGGAAGCACTGGAGAACATGGTGGGTGGAAAACCCGTTGCTGCACCTGAGGTAAAGGCTGAAGAGAAGAAGGAAATGGCCATCCAGAAAATCGAGCCTGCAACTCCGGTCGAAAATGCCGAACCCGAAAAACCTGCCGAGAAATCAGAACTCGAGAATCCTACCCCTGAGGAACCAAACCCTGAAGCCCCCAAGCCGGAATAGCGGGGCAAGAAAGAAATCAAGCGCACCTTGTGGTGCGCTTTTTTCTACAGAGGAATATGACGTATTGGATTGATGCCCACCAGGATATCGCCTGCAATGTATTGGAATTTGGCAGGAATTTGATCCTATCCGCTTTGGAGACTCGCAAAAGGGAAATCGGAACTCCTTATCCAGCCCTCAACGGAGATGCATTGGTGGGCCTGCCAGAATACCGGCAGAGCCAATTGGCCATGATTTTTTCTACTTTATTCATCGCTCCCATCGAATATCGCAAAGCGGATTGGGAAACCCAGGTATTCGCCAATCCCGATCAGGCAAACAAAATCCACCATCAGCAAATCGATGTTTACCAGCGGTTGGAGGAAGAATATCCACGGGATTTCCAGCGGATTTTCAACCGGGCCGGATTAAAGGAACTCATTTCGCCCTGGCAGAAGCATTTATATAAGCCTTCTCAAACAATGCCTCCCATTGGTTTGATAACTTTAATGGAAGGGGCGGATAGCATCCGCACTTTGGATGATCTGGATGATTTCTGGGAACTTGGAGTACGAATCATCGGTCCCACATGGGCAGGGAACAGGTTTTGTGGCGGAACGCGAGTACCTGGTCCACTGACCAAAGAGGGGCGAGCGCTACTGGCAGGGATGGGCGAAAGAGGGTTTGTACTAGATGTTTCACATATGTCCGAGGAACCCATTTTACAGGCTTTAGACCTGTACACAGGGGATATTGTTGCCACCCATGCAAATTGCAAGTCTTTACTGGATCCTGTTCTGTACCAGCGCCACCTAACCGATCAGGCTATCCTCAAGTTGGTTGAAAGAGGAGCTGTGATTGGTGTAGTACCTTTCAATCGATTTTTAAAAGCGGATTGGAAGGATGGAGATCCTAAATCAGACGTTCCACTGGAAAAATTGATTGATCACATGGATTATATTTGCCAGCTGGTTGGGGATGCCGAGCATGTGGGTATCGGGACGGATTTTGACGGCGGGTTCGGAATGCAATCTGCTCCGGAGGGGATTGACACGGTGGCTGACATCCAAAAAATGGAAGGGCTTCTTTCCAATCGAGGGTATAATCATGAACACATTGAAGCTGTGTTCCATGCGAACTGGCTTCATTTTTTAGAGAGATCACTACCTGCATGAAAACAATTCCATCCAAAGAAAAACCTGTACCAGGTAAAGCAGCTTCCCCAAATCATGTTGCTGCGACCAATTCGGGAAAGGGGAAATCCTCCGAACCCATTACCATTTTTTCCCCCAGGGTACAAACAGGGTTGATCCTAACCGTGGTTGGACTCTTCTTTTTTGTCCTGGGTGCCCGACCCAGCTTATTCGGGGAAGATCGCAGCCCGGTAATTGGTTTTGTTCAAATCGCTGTATTTGAATTTGGGTTGGGGCTTATCTGTTTGGGAGGTTACATCG
>JBGQAS010000270.1:0-3683 GCA_041494435.1 Anaerolineaceae bacterium
CCTGCCTATGTGGGCGATAACTGGCAAAACACGCTTTCGCAAGCCGAGCAGGAAGCGGTGAAGGCCATCCAGATCGATAACACCAACACCCTGGCCATGGCATTTTATGCGGAGATCTTGACCGACCAGCAAAACCTGGTGCAGGCAGACACGTATATCAAACAAGCCGTCGACCGCTCCCCGAACTCGATGGATGTGCGCAGGATCAACGCCTACGTGGAAGAGTCAAGCCGCAACTATCAGACCGCCATTGAGGAATATCAAAAAGCCATTGCCATTGCCCCCAACCTTACCTTTCTTTATCAATACGTCGGAGCTAATTACCGAACCCTGGCATCCAAGGAAGGATTATCCAAGGCTGAATCAGCACCACTCTATGACCAGGCGCTCGCTTATTTTGTCAAGGCGGTTGCCATCGATACCCAACAGGGCATCCAGGACCCCATCCCCTATCTATCCATTGCCAAGACCTATTCCCAGATGGGTGAGTTTTTCTCCGCAGCCCTCAACGTACGTAAGGCATTAACCTTCAACGCCACCAGCCCGGATATTTACGGTCAGCTCGGGATAGTCTATTTCAAATCCAGGAACTATGAAGGCGCCATCCCTGCGTTGAAATGTGCCGTCGAAGGTTGCACAGCGGCTGAGGCTTGTGATGTGCGTCGTTGCGATGCCACCAAAGATCCAATGGTTGCCATCGCGGGGATGCCGCTTTCACCGAACACCGTGGTCTACTACTACACGTACGGATCCGTCCTTTCCGCTATGCATACCCGCACCTCCAATTATTGCGGCAAAGCCATCTCCATTTTGGAAGAAGTCCGCAGGGCTTATTCCACCGACACCACCATTATGCCTATCGTGGAGCAGGGTGAAAATATCTGTATTAGTTATGGGTTCACCCGTCCAGTGACCCCCTAAATATAAGAAATATATAAGAGAAAAAAACGCACCCTTGACTTCCCATTGGAAGGCAAGTATTATTGACTTGAAATTAGCACTCTCGCCCTTAGAGTGCTAAAAAATCCACAAACGAGTTAATAAAAATTTTTGGAGGAAATATGGCACTCAATCTGAAACCTTTAGGTGGTCGTGTTGTCATTGAGCCGATCGAGCAGGAAGAAGTTCTTGCCAGCGGTATCGTGCTCCCTGAAACCGCCAAGGAAAAACCCCAGAAGGGGATTGTCCTTTCCATCGGTCCCGGCGAACGGGACGAAGAAGGCAAGCGCATCCCCATGGACGTGAAAGTGGGAGACACCATTTTGTTCGCCAAGTACAGTGGCACAGAGATCAAAGTTGATAACAAGAAACTGCTCATCCTGAGCGAACGCGATCTGCTCGCCATTGTTGAAGAACCCAAGAAAAAAGAAAAAAAAGGAGTTTAACCTATGGCAGCCAAACAGATCGTTTTTTCTGAAGAAGCACGCCGCCGCCTGAAGAACGGGATTGACATCCTGGCGAATGCGGTAGCCACCACCCTCGGTCCCAAGGGACGCAACGTTGCTCTGGACCGCAAGTTCGGTTCCCCCACCATCACACACGATGGCGTAACCGTAGCCAAGGAAATTGAGCTTCAGGATCCCTACGAGAACATGGGGGCTCAACTGCTCAAGGAAGCCGCCACCAAGACCAATGATATCGCTGGAGATGGCACCACTACATCGACCGTTCTGGCTCACAGCATCGTCACCGAAGGTTTGAAAACCCTCTCCGCAGGCGCGAATCCTATGCTGTTGAAACACGGGATTGAAGCCGCCGCCAGGGCAGTCTCCAAGGAAATTGAAAGAACTGCCATCAAGATCAGCACCAAGGAAGAAATCGCTTCCGTTGCCACCATCTCCGCCCAGGACCGTGAAATCGGTGATTTGATCGCCGAAGTTATGGACAAGGTTGGCAAAGATGGTGTCATCACCGTGGAAGAATCCAAGGGCATTCAGTTCGAAACGGAATATGTGGAAGGTATGCAGTTTGATCGCGGCTATATTTCCGCTTATTTCATCACCGACTCCGAGCACATGAAATCCGTCATCGCCGAACCCTATGTCCTGATCTACGACAAGAAAATTTCCGTCGCCCAGGATATCGTCCCCATTCTTGAAAAATTGGTCCAGATCGGCAAGCGCGAACTGGTGATCATTGCGGAAGACGTGGACGGGGAAGCCCTGGCAACCATGGTCTTGAACAAACTACGCGGCATGTTGAACATCCTCGCTGTGAAAGCTCCCGGTTTTGGTGACCGCCGCAAGGCCATGATGCAGGATATCGCCATCCTGACCGGCGCCCAGGTGATCTCCGAAGAGACCGGTCGCAAGCTCGAAACCGTCGTTGTGGCAGATCTTGGCAAGGCTGAAAAGATAGAATCCGACAAAGACAACACCACCATCATCGGTGGCAAGGGCAATGCCAAGGAAATCAAAGGGCGCATCGATCAGATCCGCGTTGAAATCGACAATACAACCAGCGATTATGACCGCGAAAAATTGCAGGAACGGTTAGCCAAACTTTCCGGTGGGGTTGCCATTATCAAAGTCGGTGCCGCAACCGAAACTGAATTGAAGGAAAAGAAACACCGCGTGGAAGATGCCCTCGCAGCAACCCGCGCCGCGGTGGAAGCCGGGATCGTTCCCGGTGGGGGTGTAGCGCTGATCAATGCCATGAAAGTATTGGATGCGTTGAAACTGGAAAATGAAGACGAGCAGATCGGTATTAACATCGTCAAGAAGGCATTGGAAGTTCCCATGCGCAAGATCACCGAGAATGCCGGCAAAGAAGGTTCCGTGATCGTCGAGAATGTCCGCCAGGCACAGAAAACCAAGAAGAATCCCAATATTGGTTACGATGTTCTCAAGGAAGAGTATGTGGACATGGTCAAGGGCGGAGTGATCGATCCCGCCAAAGTGACCAAGGGCGCCCTGGAAAATGCAGCTTCCATTGCCGCCATGATTCTCACTACCGAAGCGCTGGTGACCGATGTACCTGAAAAGGAAAAACCGGCACCGATGATGCCTCCGGAATATTAAGCCAGAATACTTTAATAGAGAAACCGACTGCAGCAATGCAGCCGGTTTTTTTAATCCTCCTAAAATCTAGGTATAATCATTTCTTATGCTACATCGAAGACAAATCCGCATTTTCAGCGTCGTTATTCTCATTCTTGCTGCCGCGTGTTCTTTCATTTCACCCAAAACTACTGGAACTCCCACGATTCCCGCAGTAACCGACACCCCGGGAACTCCCACCCCGACAGAGCCCCCCATGGCTCTTAGGGTGAACGGAGAAGGAGTTTGGTTGGCGGAATACCAGGCGAGCTTGCAGCAATTCCAGCAGGCGCAAACCTCAGCAGGCACTAACTATACCGATTCAGAAGCACGTCAAATGGTGATCGACGATCTGGTGAACCAGGTGTTGCTTGAGCAGGGAGCCATTGCCGCCGGATACCAGCCTGACCCGGTTGCGGTCCAGGCCCGGATGGACGCCCTGGCTGCTCAAATGGGCGGACAGGATGCCTTCCAAACCTGGCTGCAAAACAATTTCTACACCATGGATAGCTTCAACCAGAGCATGGCACTTGGCATGGCAGCGGAGTGGGAAAAACAGCAGATCATGTCCCAGGTACCTACTACCGCAGAGCAAGTGCACGCCCGCCAGATATTGGACTATTCAAGTGATAATAGCAATGCAGC
>JBGQAS010000020.1:0-12234 GCA_041494435.1 Anaerolineaceae bacterium
CTGCAGCATTTGTATTAAGCGCTTGCGCTACGCCAACCGCTGCTCCGACTGAAGCACCGGTAGTAACCGAGGGACCCACGGCGGCTGTTGTCGCTGACCAACCCTTTGGTGAGAATCTGCCTACCGCTCCAACGATCAATACACCCCTCGTTGTTGCGTACCAGGAATTCTCACAGAAATTCAGTCCGTACTTTGCCGACACCGGATATGATACTGACGTTGCCAATATGACCCAGATTTCCTTGCTGACCACCGACCGGGTCGGCGGAATCATTTTCAATGCAATTGAAGGTGAAACCGTCAACTATAACGGCAAGGACTATCTCTACAAGGGTCCTGCGGACACCAAGGTAGTGTATGATGCAGCGACGGATACAACCAAATATACCGCCAAGCTTCGTGTCGGTATGAAATTCTCCGATGGAGAACCCGTCACCGCCGATGACATCATCTTCACCTACTACACCTTCCTCGATCCGTCCTATGTCGGTTCGACCACTCTTTCTTCCTACGATATTGTTGGGTTGAAAGACTATCAGACACAGACCACAAGCGAAGTTTACGATAAGTACGCTGCAATGGCCGGCGCTATTTTCGCTGCCGGTCCCGATCACGTTTGGGCCGCTACCGATACCTGGACACAGGAACAGCAGACTGATTTCTGGACCCGGCTCAAAGCGGCATGGGTCGCTGACGTGCAGGGAATCGTCGACTACGTCATGGCTAATTATCTTGCTGATTATGGCAAAGATACCATGGGTAAGGAACCCGCGGAAATTTCCGCAACTGAAGGCTTGAGAGTTGCATTTGGCATGGCTATGTGGGGTTATGGCGAGGTGAAAGACGGTCAGTTCATAGCCGCCCCATCTGGCAAAACCTATGATTTGAAAACAATCTTCCCCACCATTGAAGACTACTATAACGAGACCTATGCGAATTACGAAGGCGATCCAGTAGCCTATGCTTCCGTCGAGTCGGCAAATGGCACCGATGTATTGGGCAACGTGAAATCCGCCTTCATCGGCTTCTGGGGCCCCAAAGACACAAGCATGGGTGGTAAGGGTGTTCCGAACATCTCAGGTATCGTGAAGCTTGATGATTACACCGTGGAAGTTTCCGTGAATGGCTTTTCTGCCCCCGCCGTGTACTCCATTCTCGGCATCCAGGTCACACCCTTGCATTACTATGGCGACGTCGCAAAGTATGACTATGCCAACAACAAGTTCGGTTTTGACTTTGGCGACCTGTCCAAGCAGGAAAGCCTGACCGCTACCCCCATGGGTGCCGGTGCATACAAATTCGTCAAGTACGAAAACAGGATTGTCTACTTCGACGCAAACACGTTCTATTACCGGGGCAGCCCGAAGATCAAAGAAATTCAGTTCAAGGAAACCGTTGCCGCTGAAGTTGCCTCCGCCGTCCAGACGGGTACTGTGGATGCAGGCGAGATGACTGGTTCCCGCTCAAAGTTTGAAGAGGTTGCATCCTATAACTCCAACGGCGAAATCACAGGTGACAAGATCACCACGAGCAAAGTGGATAACCTCGGTTATGGTTACATTGGCATCAATGCCGACACCGTCAACGTTGCCGGCGAAGGGAGTTCCGCTGCATCCAAGGATCTACGCAAGGGGCTGGCCACGGTTTTGGCTGTGTACCGCGCTGTAGCCATTGACAGCTATTACGGCGAAGCCGCTTCCGTCATCAACTACCCGATCTCCAACACTTCCTGGGCAGCACCCCAGCCGACCGATGAGGACTACAAGGTCGCATTCTCCACAGACGTCGACGGCAATCCCATCTACACGGCTGATATGACACCGGAGCAAAAGTATGCCGCTGCCGAACAAGCTGCGCTTCGCTTCTTCGAAGCAGCAGGTTACACTGTGGCGGCTGGCAAAATCACAGCAGCCCCTGTAGGCGCAAAGCTGTCCTATGAAGTCATCGTTCCCGGTGGCGGCACGGGTGATCACCCCGCGTTTGCTATCCTGACTGGCGCGCAGGCCTCCCTGGCCAAAATCGGTATGGAACTCAAGATCAATGACCCCGCAGACACCAACATCCTCTGGGATGCTCTGGATGCCGGTACAGAGGAACTCTGGACCGCTGCCTGGGGCGTTACGATCGACCCCGACATGTACCAGGTCTACCACAGTTCCGGTGTCCCCGGTGCAGGCGGTTCTGATTCGAACAATTACCACATCCGCGATGCTGCGTTGGATCAGCTCATTGTGGATGCCCGCAAGAGTGAGGATCAGAGCTACCGCAAGGCTATTTACAAGCAGGCTCTCGACATCATTATTGACTGGGCTGTTGAGATCCCGACCTATCAGCGACAGAACTGCATCATCTTCAGCACCGAGCGTATCAAAATCAACACCCTCACACCTGACATCACTACCTTCTGGGGTTGGTTGAATGATATTGAATTAGTCGAACTTCCCACTTCATAATGTTCTGTTCGACAATTTTCTAAGTAGTGTGAGCCTGCCTTAGGGTGGGCTCACACTTTGAGTATTTAGTCATGCTTTTATTAGGACAAAGATTGAATATGTGGATTGAGGGATCGCCATGCGAAATTTTATTTTAAGGAGAATCCTATTCGGCTTGTTCATCATATTCTTTGGAGCGATGGTGATTTATACCGTCATCCGCAGCCTGCCTTCCTCCTATGTTGAGACGATCGCAAGGCAGCGTGCCATGAATCCCTTGAGCAACAAAACGTACCAGGAGTGGCTGGATCAGTTAAACGCTGTCTACGGACTCGACCGTGGTATTGTTCCAGGCTTTTTCGGATGGGTCGGAAATGCTGTGAAGGGGAATTTCGGTGAATCCTGGCAATATGGCATTCCTGTTACTGAAAAATTTAACCAGGTTATCTGGTATTCCGTTATCATTAATATCATCACATTTTTCGTTGAGATTTTTATCGCAATCCCTTTGGGCATTCTGGCAGCCAGAAAACAATACAGCAGAACGGACTATGCCATCACCGTGTTCGCCTTGGCGGGAATATCGTTACCCACATTTTTTCTTGCGACAGTATTAAAATATGTCTTTTCCATCAAGCTCGGCTGGTTTGACCTCTATGGGTTGACCGGTAGATTTTTTAATTCCATGACCCCGTTTCAACAGGTCATGGATATTGGGTATCACATGATCCTGCCAATTGTTACCCTCATGATGCTCTCGGTTGGTGGACTCATGCGCTATACGCGAACGAATATGCTGGAGGTTCTGAATTCGGATTATATCCGTACCGCGCGTGCCAAGGGGCTTTCTGAAAAGGTTGTCATCAATAAGCACGCGTTTCGGAATACACTCATTCCGCTTGTTTCTTACATGAGCTATTTATTGCCTTCAATGTTTGCCGGTTCAATGATTACGGAGATCCTCTTCCAGATACCGGGTATTGGCTACATATCCTACGCTGCCATGGTCCGCGGCGATATACCTTTCGCCATGTTCTATACGACATTTCTCATCGTTCTGACACAGGTCAGTCTCATCATTGCAGACATTATGTACGCAGTGGTGGACCCGCGTGTGAGAGCAAACTAGGTGGTTGTCTATGCCTGACATTGAAAAACCGTTTCAAAATATGGAAGGGGAAATTGTCCGCAACAGCGAGGACCGGGAAGAGATGCATCTGGACGATTCAAGACGCGTCAAGGTGCTTTCTCCCGGTATGCTCGTTTTTAAGCGTTTCATCCGCAACAGCCTGGCTGTCGTCGGTTTTGGCATCCTGTTGTTCATGTTCATATTTTCATTTCTCGGACCTTTGCTTTCTCCCTACACACAGACGCAGGTGTTCAAGGGTGTGGGCAGCATGTCCAAGGAGTATGCCGGTGCGACCTATAATCAGGAATTGCGTTATACGGTTGCGGAAGGCGAGAGTTTCGGCAGCGCGGAGCGTGCCCAGTTCTTGTTGGCACTTGGAAAAAATAATGTAACCTTCGTTTATGGGACTGACACTTATTACTTTGTCAGCGAGGGCAAGGATGTCTATCGGATCCTGCAGCTCGACCCCGTTGCTGAAGTGATGGTCGGGATTTTCAAACCCGTTACCGGTGGTACTGTGCCTGATGCGCTCATAGCAGCATATCAATCGGCTGTGGATAAAAATCTCAACGTCTTTGAATTGGACGGCGTTTCCTATATGATTACCAAGAAAAATAAGGCGACGCAGATTTCCACCGAGCACGATGTGGCCCTTGCCATGATGAACGTTTACGACGCGTACAATGAGTCAAATTCCCAAGCCGTTGCTTCTTACGATTTTAAACTTGCCAGTAGCATCGCACTTGCGCAGAACAAAAACGTGTTTTCGGTAGGCGATCAAATATACACCATCAAGTATGGAGAAGGCCAATCCACAATCTTCGATAGCGCCGGCGTTGAATATGCCGAGGTATCGAACATCATTGTCAACCCTCTCGACCAGTCGTTGTTCCTTTCAGTCGGTTTTAAGTCAGCGGTCCGCCAGGCGATCAATGATCTTAATACGAAATTCTCCTACACAAACGAAGAAGGCGTAACAGTAGACTACACGATTGTCCGCGTCAACACTATTTACAATATTAAGAAGGAAACACCCACCGAACTGATCCGCGTTTTTGAGGCTCCTTCTGCTGCGCACCCTCTTGGGCTCGATAACAATGGCATGGACGTCATGACGCGGCTTATGTACGGTGGGCAGGTATCGCTCCTTGTCGGCTTTGTGGTTGTATTCATTGAGACTTTCATTGGCGTCATTCTCGGCGGCATTTCCGGGTACTTTGGCGGTTGGATGGACACGGCGCTGATGCGTTTTGTCGATCTGTTCAACAGCATTCCGTTCTGGCCGATGGTCATCATCTTCGGCTCCGTCATGGATACCCTGGAGGTAAACCCGATGGCGAGGATCTTCCTTTTAATGATGGTCTTGGGCTTGCTTGGCTGGACGGGCGTCGCACGTATCGTCCGCGGTCAAATCCTCTCCCTTCGTGAACAGGACTTTATGGTTGCCACAGAAGCGACAGGGATCCGCACAAGCCGCAGGATATTCAAGCACCTTGTCCCGAATGTCATGCCGCTTTTGATTGTGCAGGCGACGGCAGGGCTCGGCGGTGTCATCATTGCAGAAGCGACGTTGGGGTTCCTGGGACTCGGTGTCAAATATCCGTTGGCTTCCTGGGGGAGCATCATCAATATTGCATCGGATTCCTTCGTTATGACCAACTACTGGTTCATGTGGATCCCGGCGGGCATGTTGATCCTCCTGACCGTGCTCGGTTTCAACTTCGTTGGCGACGGGCTTCGGGATGCATTCGACCCGAAGATGAAAAGGTAGGTAACTCTGATGGCCGGAAAAATGAGATCCCCCTTTGCAAGAATGAAAGCCAAGTACAGGTCCAACGATACCGATCATATTACCGCACGTGAATCGGCAAGGATTTCGCGTGATAACCGCCGGATCACCGATGCGATCGAAAAACAGCGCAATCGGAAGCATGTCCCTGAAGGTGAATATCTGACTTCGATGAAGGATCCTGCCAATGTCGTGGAGTTTGACAATCTGCACACCTATTTCTTCACAGATATCGGCACGGTCAAAGCTGTTGATGGGGTGTCCTTTGAGATACCCAAAGGCAAAACGGTTGGCGTGGTCGGCGAGTCCGGCTGCGGCAAGTCCGTCACGTCCTTGTCGCTCATGCAGCTTGTGCAACGCCCGCAAGGGCAGATCATTGAGGGCGCCATCCGATTTGACGCGGGTGAAAAGGTTTACGATATTGCCAAAACACCCGTGGAAGTGATGGAGACCATTCGCGGCAGCAAGGTATCCATGATATTCCAGGAACCGATGACCAGCCTCAACCCGGTGTTTCGTTCGGGTGACCAGATCGACGAGGTGGTCAAGCTTCACAACCCCGAGATGACCGACGAGCAGGTGAAGGATCTCTCGCTCAAGATGATCGACCTGGTGGGCATTGCCAACAACACAGGCGTCTATAAAATGTATCCACATGAGCTTTCGGGCGGTATGCGCCAGCGCGTCATGATCGCCATGGCGCTTGCCTGCAACCCCAAACTCATCATCGCAGATGAACCCACTACTGCGCTCGACGTGACCATCCAGGCGCAAATCCTTGACCTGCTCAGAAACCTCAAGGACAAGATAAATTCAAGCATCATGCTCATCACGCACGACCTGGGTGTCGTCGCCGAGATGGCGGACTATGTCGTCGTCATGTACGCAGGGCGTATCGTCGAAAAGGGAACGGCTCTGGAGGTGTTCCACAACCCGCTGCATCCTTACACCGTGGGACTGATGGCTTCCAAACCGGTCATCAACCGCTCCGTTGACCGCCTTTACAGCATCCCCGGGAGCGTGCCAAACCCCATCAACATGCCCGACTACTGCTATTTCAGGGACCGCTGCGAACGGCGCGTGGCAGCATGTGATGGCGTGTACCCCAAGGAAGTGTACGTTACAAAAACACATATGGTGACTTGTTATCACAATATGGGCACCCAGGCAGAGGCAAAAGCATGGAAGAAAAAAATCACGAAATAGACTCATCCATGACCGACACCGTGCTTGAAGTAATTGACCTCAAGCAGTATTTCCCCATCAAGGCGGGTTTGATGCAGCGTGTCGTCGGGCACGTCAAGGCGGTTGATGGCGTCAGCTTTACGATCAAGCGCGGCAAAACGATGGGACTCGTTGGCGAATCCGGTTGTGGTAAAACGACGGTCGGCAAGACAATCCTGCGCCTGAACGAAAAAACAAGCGGCGAGGTCTATTTCTTCGGGTTTGATATCTTCGCAATTTCCCGCAAGGAAATGCGCGCGATCCGCCCAAAAATGCAGATCATTTTTCAAGACCCCTATTCGAGCCTTTCTCCCCGGCTTCCGGTCAGCGAGATCATCGGCGAAGCCGTCAAAGAACACCACATCGTGCCGGACGACGAGTACGAGGACCACCTCGACAACGTCATGAGAGCCTGCGAATTGCAGCCGTACCATAAGGATCGCTATCCGCATGAATTTTCAGGCGGGCAGCGTCAACGCATTTGCATTGCCAGAGCACTTGCTCTCAATCCTTCCTTTGTTGTATGCGACGAGCCGTTGTCTGCGTTGGACGTTTCGATCCAGGCTCAGATTATCAACCTCCTCAAGGATTTGCAGAAGAAGTACAAGCTAACCTATCTTTTCATCTCGCACGATCTTTCGGTGGTGGAGCATATTTCCGACGATGTGGGTGTCATGTACCTGGGGAATATCGTTGAATACGGCAGCAAGGACGCGATTTTCAGAAACCCGTTGCATCCCTACACTCAGGCGCTCCTCAGCGCAGCCCCGGTCCCCGATCCCTCGGCCAAGATGAACCGTATCATCCTTGAAGGCAGCATTCCTTCTCCCGCCAATCCACCGGCTGGCTGCAAGTTCCACACGCGATGCAGGGAACGTTGGGAGCTCTGCACAAAGTATGTCCCACATACCACGGAAGTGGAACCGGGGCATACAGTCGTTTGCCATCTTTACAAATAATGAGGGTTTTCGGTCGATGAATTCGCAACCAAAGAAATACGACGACGATGACGGCAGGGTCATCTGCAACATGGATGTGGATGGCATGCGCTGGCATGATAAGAGTTCCCGCCGCAAGGAATTAGCCACGCGCAAAGCTGCCCAAGACGAGCAGATGACCCGATCCGAAGCCCGGCGATTCACCTGGTATGCAATCCGTGCCGGACTGTTGATCGCATTGGTGTTCTCCGTGGTCTGGGTGCTGTTCATCCTGTTTTGTACCAAAGTCTGGTTCCGATAGGATTGAATGCTATCGGGATGGCAAAATTTCAATCCGTTGATCCCAAGGTCTGGTGGTTAGGACACAACCCCTCAAGAATATAACCGGCGTTCGAGTCTCTGAGGAGGCACAAAGTATTGTTTCATAATGCCAATATAGGAAAACCTACCATGATCCCATTACCCAGGATAGAAGAGATTGAACAGCAATTCCATCATTTATACCATGCTGGTTCCTACGCTGAAACACTGGAACTGCTCACCCGGGAAGGGCATCTCTTTCCCGAATACGCTCAAAAAGTGATCTACGCCTGGCGGATGGGTTGCGCCTGTGGTTTGAAGGATAATGAATTGACCTTACAGCTTCTGGGTGAAGCCATCCAGGCAGGCTACTGGTATAGCAATTTGCTGGAAGACGATGATTTTGCCTCACTTCGTGGTAATCCAGAATTCGAACGCCTGGCAAGGGTATGCAATGAACGAAGGGCGCAAGCTATGGCTGATGCCGTACCGGTGATCAAAACTTTTGTGCCTAAAGACCGGCCATCTCCCTTTCCCTTACTACTTGCTTTGCACGGTTCTAATGCAACCGTCGAAGCTGAACATTGGATGTCGGCGGTCGCTCATGGCTGGGCATTAGGATTGCCACAATCTTCCCAAGTCTTTTCACCGGGTAGATACACGTGGAACGATTGGGATTGGTCACTTCAAGAGGTATCGCAATGTTTTGCCACTATTTGCGCCGAACATCCGATTGACACCAACCGGGTTGTGTTGACCGATTTCTCGCAGGGGGGAGGATTGGCAGCCTGGTTAGGCTTAGGGGGCAAGATTGCAGCCCGTGGACTGATCCTGATCGGACCGTTTTTGGTCAATGTCAACAGCTTGCTTCCTATTCTCGATCGTCATGGGCCATATAACTTGCGTGCCTACATTGTAGCAGGAGCAAGGGATGAATATTGTCACGAAGTTGCACAGAAGTTGGAAAATCTTTTACCAAAGTATGGAATCAAATGCCAGCTTGATGTGTACACCGACCTGGAGCATCGCTTCCCACAGGATTTCGAGGCTAAGTTGCCTGAAGCCTTGGATTTCGTAATGGCAAGTTGATAGTGTTCTCTTCTCATTCTTCCTGTGCGGCTATAATTAACCCATGCCCAAGCTTCACACCCAATATGTCTGCCAGCAATGCGGCAGGATCACCGTCAAGCCTTTCGGGCGCTGTCCGACCTGTGGGGGATACAACACGATGGTGGAAGAGGTTGTGGAAGCTGCCCCCGTTGCCGTTGGCACGGGGCGTGGACTCACGGGGCAATCTCATCCCCAAAAACTGAATGAGGTCACTGGCGATCCGGAAGAGCGCCTTACGCTAAATATCGGCGAGTTTGCCCGCGTGCTGGGGGGCGGGGTGGTGCCGGGATCCATAGTCCTTGTTGGCGGTGACCCGGGCATTGGCAAGTCCACCCTGCTGCTGCAGTTGGCCATGGAAATGGCACAGGGGTACACCGGGCTGTATGTTTCGGGTGAGGAATCCGAGCGCCAGATCAAGATGCGCGCTTCGCGTTTGCTCCAAAACGGGAAATCGGCACCTAAGTTTCCTGAAAATCTTTACCTGTTTACGGAAACCAATTTGGATACCATCCTGGAACAGGTAAAGCAAATCCAGCCTGCCATCCTGATTGTTGATTCCATCCAGACAGTATATTTGCCTGAAATGCGCTCCACGGCTGGCTCGGTGGGACAGTTGCGCGAATGCGCTTCACGGTTGAGGGAGCTTGCCAAGACCACAGGCATCACGGTCTTTGTCATTGGTCATGTCACCAAGGAAGGCATGATCGCCGGTCCCAAGGTGTTGGAACACATTGTCGATACCGTGCTGTATTTGGAAGGCGACCGGTTCCAATCCTATCGTTTGTTGCGCTCGGTGAAGAACCGCTTTGGCGCCACCGCTGAAGTGGGTGTGTTCGAGATGCGCGAGAATGGGTTGGCAGAAGTCACCAACCCCTCAGAGGCTTTCCTGGCGGAACGCATGGTCAATTCGCCGGGGAGCGCAGTGGCTGTGACCATGGAAGGCACCCGCCCGCTGCTGGTGGAGATTCAGGGGTTGACCAGCCCGAGCAACTTGGGGAATCCCCGCCGCACCCCCAACGGGGTGGATTTCAACCGCCTTCTGTTGGTTACAGCTGTGCTGGCACGCCGGATGGGGTTGCGCCTGTACGACCAGGATGTTTTTGTGAACGTCATCGGGGGACTGAAGATTGATGAACCTGCAGCTGACCTTGCCATCGCGGCTGCCATTGCTTCTTCAGCGAAAGATGTTCCCATCCGGGCGGACACGGTGCTGATCGGGGAGGTGGGTCTTTCGGGAGAATTGCGCTGGGTGAGCCAGATGAGCACCCGTTTACGCGAAGCAGCCAAGCTGGGCTTCAAGGGCGCCATCATTCCCCAAAGGGTGCACCGAAATGAGAAATTACCTGAAGGGATCCGGATTGAGGAAGCCCGATCCTTGCGGGAAGCGTTAGAATTAGGCTTGAAAGTACAGTAAGTATTAATTATCGATAGTGCATATCAAGTTCGTGATTGGAGGACACCATGGATAGAACCCTGGATCTGTTGAAACCGGTCAACCGGATTCGGCGTAACCATGCCCTGGAGCATGCCACCTTGAATATTCTTGCCGGGCAGGGATATCCCCGCCTTTCGGGATATTCGGACATGAGCGGATTTTGGGTCATTGGCGAAGTGCCGACCGAGATGCTTCAGGCAGCTGCGAACCAGGGCTTGCAACGCCTGGGTGCAGGCGAAGCCATCCTGGCGATCCACCCGCATTGCGGCACGAATTATGTCGCCTCCGGTGCTGCAGCAGGAACCGCAGCCTGGCTGGTGATGCTGGGGGGCGATCGTAAAAGCCGATGGAATAGATTGCCTTTCGTCATTGTCTTATCGACACTGGCGATCATTGTCAGCCAGCCTTTAGGCCCATGGCTGCAAAAGAAGGTCACCACCCAGGCAAGGGTCGGCGAGATGAAGATCACCGAGATCACCCTCTACCAGCGCGGAATGCCAACTTTGCATCGCATTCGCACCAAGGGTTAATTCTTCTTCCATGAATCCCCCTGAATCCGTTTCTCCTGCGTCCATGGTCCCGCAGGTGTTCATCCTTCATGGTGATGATGATTTTGCGATGGAGCAAGAGGTAAAACGCATCCAGGCTGCACTGGGGTTGGCTGTTTCTGCTTCGGATTCCAGCATCCAGGCGTTCGAAGGACGACCGTTCAATGACCCTCAAATGGAACGAGCTTCCCTTACTCCCGATCTATTCAGCCCCAGACGGTTGGTAATTCTCAAAAACCCTGTTTTTCCCCGCACCAAGAAAAAGAAAACGGGTGCTTCAGTTGATCCTGAAGATTCTGAAAGCAAGGATAACTTGGTCTCGGAAAAGTTCATCCACATGCTCGATGAATTGGATGAGAAAACGTATTTCATTATTGCAGTTGCAGATGAATTCAAGGGTGGCAAAGAAAAAGGAAAATGGACCGTATTGGGTCCGGGATACTGGCTGATCCGTTGGGCACAGAAGTCCAAAGGGAAGGCCGAAATATCTGCTTTCAAGCTGCCAGACATGAAGGAAATTAATGCCTGGATCCAGGCAGAAGCTGAACGCCAGGACGGAAAGATCAATCCCCAGGCAGCCGCTGAGTTGACTTTTCATTTTGGTAACGATACCCGCATCCTCAGCCAGGAAATCACCAAGCTATTGATATACGTGGATAGGAAGCGCCCAATCGAAGTGGGAGATGTCAAGGACCTGTGCAACTACGGTGGCGAGGGAAACATTTTTAACATGATCGATAGCCTTGCCAATGGAGATGCACGGACTGCCATGGTCCAGTATCATTTGCTGCTTCAGGAAGGCGATCCAGTCTCGATCTTCGCCATGATCGTGCGTCAGTTCCGCCAGTTGATCCTCACCCAGGAAATGGTCGCGGAACAAAAAAGTGAAGGGGACATTGCCATCGAATTCAAGATTCCCGACTTTGCCGCCAGGAAGCTCGTGCAGCAAACCCGACGCTTTACCAATGTCCGACTCGCAGGGATCTATCATCGCCTGTTGGAAATCGATGCTGCGTCGAAAACCAATGCTGGCATGCCCCTGGATGTGGCCATCGATGCCTTTATCCAGGAAATGGCGCGTCGCTAATTTGATGCGGTGGGTTTACCTTTTTTCTCCCCGGTGAACCGGCGATACACTTCCAGTAACATCAGAATAATGGCTGTCACGATGATCTCCCACGGTAGGTGAAAAATCACGAATGTGATTAACACTGCGGGGAATGATACAGCTCCAATTGCCAGGCCGGGTTTCTTTTTATAGATCAAGGCGAAAGGCAATCCCAACAACCCAACGAAAGAAAGCCAACCTCCCAACCCAACCAATGCTCC
>JBGQAS010000119.1:0-6336 GCA_041494435.1 Anaerolineaceae bacterium
TCTAAGACCGAAGTTCTAATTAATTTTATGGTTGATTCAATTAATAGATTTGCAAATCATCCAGATGCTGAAATTAGAACACAGATACAAAATCTTTTTGGTGTAACTGAGGATAGGATAAAGACTATTTTACAATCCCAAGATCGTATCGGTGCGTTTAGATCGCTTTATCAAGAACAATTAAATAAATATGCTCGGTATGTTCGTTACTTTGAAATGGTTGACGAGAGAAATAAACCTATATACGACCTATTTTTTGCAACCAGTCATCCACTTGGTCATGAAAGAATGAAAGAAGCATTTTGGAAAATAGACCCACAAGCAGGTTACCGTTTTTCCGACCGAACTGATCCAAACCAACCTGTATTATTTAATCTTGATCCATCCATCGGTGTTGCAAAATTAATTCAAAATACGTATTCTGGGAAAACTAGTGTTAGTGAGGATGTAATATTTTATGTTGTGAATGAAACAGCGTATACTGCATCACATGCCCGAAGGGCATTAAATTTTTTATTAAAGAACGATAACATTTCGGTTGAAAAAATAAAAAAAGATGGATCAAAATGGTCTCATGGTTTTCCTACAGGAACTATTATTCATTTTTTAATACAACAATAGAATATTTGTGCTATAATATATTTGGGAGAGAAGAAATGGCTGTAAAATCGTCAATCGAATGGACTGAATCAACTTGGAATCCTGTCACTGGCTGTTCAAAGATTAGTTTGGGGTGTAAAAATTGCTATGCAGAGCGTATGGCAAGGCGTCTCCAAGCTATGCACAATGTGAATTATAAAGACGGTTTTAAACTCACTTTACAATCTTCTAATATTGAATTACCTCTACGCTGGAAACAGCCACAATTGATTTTTGTAAATTCAATGAGTGATCTGTTTCATAAGCAAGTACCCTTGAAATTCATACTCCGAATTTTTACTGTCATGCGCGAAGCGAATTGGCATACATTCCAAATATTAACTAAACGTTCTGATCGTTTATTAGCTTTGGATTCAAAAATAATATGGCCGCCAAATGTCTGGATGGGTGTTAGTGTTGAAAACTCAGATTACAAATTTCGAATTGATGATCTTAGGCAAACAAGGGCAATGAACAAGTTCTTATCCTTAGAGCCATTATTAGGGCCATTGCCCGATTTAAATTTCGAAGGAATAGATTGGATAATTACTGGTGGTGAATCTGGACCTGGTGCTCGACCTCTTAAGGAAGAGTGGGTTATTGATATTCGAAACCAATGTAGAAAAAATGATATACCTTTCTTTTTCAAACAATGGGGTGGGGTCAACAAAAAGAAAGCTGGTCGAATTCTTGATGGTAGAACGTGGGATGAAATTCCATCATTAGCATTTGCATAATCAATGCAGGATTCCGAAAGTTGATTTTTTCCGCTCCACCTGGCGTCCCCGCCAGGTTTTTTTCACCTCCCCATTTCCCCCAAGAAATCCACCCGGAAACTGAACATTCAGGTGAAAGTCCCCCAGGCTGCACGATTTGAAATCCTGCTGAACAGCATTTCCTCTACAGGCAAGGTTTTACTTCAGAAAAAAATCTTTCTAATATCTTCTTCCAGTTAACCAACCGCATCCTGTAACGGCAGCTATGAATTAACCCGACCAGGAACAAGACTACAATCCATAGTAGCTTGAGATAGAAGGCTTGATAGCTAAAACATTACTGGAGGTCTTTCCTTTTGAACCCGCTTCTTGATCATTTTGGCTTACTGGCACCTGTTTATGAGTTTTTCATCCGACCCAGGGATCCCGAAAAACTATGGTCATTGGCTCGTATTCCGTCTACCGGAATTGTCTTGGATGCAGGCGGAGGCACAGGTCGTGTTTCGCAGTACCTGCACGGTAAAGCTGCGCAAATTGTTGTAGCCGACGAATCTTTCGGAATGTTGCGGGAAACACAAAAAAAAGTAGGGCTGCAACCGGTTCTATCTTTGACTGAGAACTTGCCCTTTCAAAATAATTCCTTTGACTCTATTATCATGGTAGACGTTTTGCATCATGTGGCTGACCAACAGGAAACTGCTGAGGAACTATGGCGAATTCTTAAACCTGGCGGTCGGCTGATCATTGAAGAGCCGGATATTCATACTTTAGGTGTCAAGTTCATTGCTTTAGCAGAAAAGTTAGTTCTTATGCGCAGCCACTTTCTCCTTCCCCAACAGATTCTAAGTCTGTTTCAGGGGAAACTCTCGATAATGCATGTCGAGATGGAGGATGCTCTTGCTTGGATTATTGTAGAGAAGTGATCGATTTACGGGCTGAAAAAGGTTTAAAATGAGAAATATGTGGGAAATCATGATTGCAAGTGAATTTCCATTTTTATATAAACACTAGTTAATCCGGAAAACGTAAACATGCATGTAAAGATTGGAAGATGCAAATATGGATTACAAAAACTTGAGATAGAAATCGATATGCTTCATAACCGAATCTGCCAGGTATTGGCGGCTCCCATCCGCATTCTCATTCTGTACCGATTAAAAGAAAAACCTCTCTGTGTAAATGAGTTGGCGGATGTTATGCAATTGCCTCAATCGACTATTTCCCGCCACCTGGGGATACTGAAGGAAAAAAACCTCGTCAAGACGAAACGTGATGGAACAGCAATCTACTATAAGTTGGAAGAACCACGCATTATTGAGGTATTAGATACCATGCGCGAGATAGTAGCTTCCCAATTAGCCAGCAGTGTTGAAATGGCACGATCACTAAAAGAGTAGATAGAAAATCTTTGTATCGTTTCAATTTGTACATAAACCCGATGATCGAAAAAATAATAAGAATACCCTTCGCTTTGATATCCCCCTTATCCAGGAAATAAGTATTTATAAAGCATTTCAACCTGCTATTAACTGCGATAAAAGAACTAATTAGTGTAAGCTAAGCAGAATAGGGAAAAAATATGCCATGCCCAATGGTTCATCTGGCAGTTGCTTTACAAATACACAAGCTGATGGGGAGTGCTGCTTTGCCTGATTTTCTCCTGGGGAACATTGCGCCAGATGCCATTCATATGCGACCTAATTCAGGAAGAGATGATAAACAGCGGGTCCATGTATCTGAGATACAAGATCCTCGTAATAAACGTGCCAGGCTATTGCTGGCAAAATACGGTTCTGTTGGATTCTCAGCAATGGGGTTTGCAGAAGGTTATGTAGCTCATATTCTGACTGACCGTCTTTGGGTAGAGACAGTTTACGATTCTTTTTGCAAGAGCATTCCTCCGCATCTCTCGGCTCAAGAGCAGCGATCCCTATATTATCTGGAAACTGACCAAATCGACTTCAATCTTTATCACCAGATGCCCTGGAGAAAAGAGGTGTGGTCCAAGTTGGCAGCGACGCAACCAAAAGATTTTGACACATTACTAACTGCTGAAGAGATCAGGCAATGGCGGGACAAGACGCTTATATGGTTTGAAGAGCTGAAGCAGGAGCCTATGATTGAACCAGTTCATATTACTGATGAAATGGTTCGTGTTTTCATAGACCAGGCTGCAGAGGAAGTTCTAAGAGCTTTCAAAGAATGGAAAACACCGGAATGACAACATCTTGACCTGGTGTCACGTTCACTTTTGAATGACCTAGTCTCTTAGGCACAATGAATTGTGCTATTATCAAAGAAACAAACCGCTCATTGGGCTGACATCGTTATAGTGGCATAACCTAATCAATTAAAGAGGGGATTCACGAATCACTATGACAGTCCGACAACCGGAAGTCAAAGAACCTGGTTCCAACATCTTTTCACGTTCTTATAATCGCGCCCTTGCCACCGTCCAGGCTGGCAGCTGGAGCCTTGAGAAGGTTCTATTCATCCTCGCCATCCTGCTTTATCTCGTTACACACCTGGTCAAACTGGATTCTTTTCCCATTAATTTTGTCCCCGATGAGGCAAACCAAACCATGCTCGCAGTGGATATGATCCGCGATCATGGCTTGAATTACGACCAGGAATTCCTGCCCACCTATTTCGTCAATGGAAACCAGTACGAATTATCCACTTCGGTCTATCTGCAAGTGCTTCCTACAATTCTTTTCCACCGGTCTATCGATGTTACCCGTGGGACTGCCGCCATGGCGACCTTGCTGGCTGCCATCAGTATCGGATTAACGCTCAAACGAATGTTCAAGAGTCGCTATTACTGGACAGGTGTGTTGTTATTGATCATCACTCCTGCCTGGTTCATGTTTTCACGTACAGCGTTTGATACCTCGCTTTCCACCTCTTTCTTCGCTGCTTTCATTTACTTTTATCTTGTTTATCGAACCAGCTCCCCCAAAGCCCTATATCCCGCGGTTGTCATGGGCGCACTGTGTTTTTACAGTTTCAGCCCGGCGCAAGTTGTCATGGTGGTTACTGGATTATTCCTGCTGATTTCAGATCTCCGCTATCACTGGCAAAACCGCGAGATTTTTCTTTGGGCAATCGGTTTAGGTATGCTTTTGGCTTTGCCTTACGTCCGATATCTCATTCTTCATAGCTCAGGAAATTACAACCACCTGGTCACTTTGCGCTCCTATTGGGTTTCTGACCTAACCTTGCTCGAAAAGTTGAAGCAATTTGGTGGGAACTGGTTGAAAGGGCTCGATCCCTATTACTGGTTCATCCCAAACAATATGGATCTTGTTCGCCACATTATGAAAGGATATGGGCACTTGTTTCGACTCTCGTTCCCCTTCCTGGTGTTCGGTGTAATTCTTTCCATCCGCTTTATTAAATCTTCTCCCTACCGGGCATTGCTGCTCCTTCTCGTCGCAACTCCCGCCGGTTCAGCCTTGGTGGAACCTAACATCACCCGCCAATTGTTTCTCATAATTCCTGCTGTGTTATTAAGTTGCGTGGCTCTGGATAATATCCTTCGCTGGTTGGAAAAAAAGCGAGTCTCCTTTGTATTGATTTCCTTGATCCTGTTTGTCAGTATGGCTGGGTCCGGGGGTTACATGCTCTATGATTCCCTTACCAATGGACCCACCTGGTTCAGCGATTATGGATTGTATGGAATGCAATATGGTGCTAAACAACTTTATGGGGAAGTGAAGACTTGGCTCTCCCTGCACCCGGGTGGCAATTTGATCGTCACTCCATCTTCGGCGAACGGTACCGAAGTGGCTCGTTTTTTCTTCAACGATCCTCTTCCTTTTGAAATAAATAATATCGATGGATATTTGCATGAATATAAGCCTATCAAACCGGGGACTGAATTTGTCGTCAACCCTGACGAATATAGACGCATTATCGAATCTTCCAAATTCAGCAATTTGCAGGTGGATAAAACCATCTATTTTCCGAATGGCACGCCAGGATTCTACTTTATTCATTTAGATTACGTTGAAAATATCCAGCAAGTATTTGCTACCGAAGCAGCACTGCGATCCATGCTCCTCGAAGGGGATGCCACTCTGCCTGATGGAACACCGGTGACCGTGCAATACTCCCTTTTGGATTCGGGGCAACTCTCCTACCTTTTTGATGAGGTTAGTAATACCGTTACCCGTACTAAATATGCGACTCCATTTAATATCAACATTACCTTTCTGTCTCCCTATCTAATAAATGGTGTTTCACTCCATGTTGATAGCAACCCCACCCGTCTCATAGTGGATGGTCAATCTCTTTCCAGCGACACGCCATTGCATTTTGAACAGCAAAAAGGGGAGAGTTCCGATCCTGGTGACATGGTAATAGACTTCGGATCGACCTATCAAGTTACTCAAATCAAAATTCAGGTTTTCAGCATAAAAGATAATGAACCTTGCCCTGTCCAAGTATGGGAGATCACCTTTCAAACGCCCTGAGATGCTATAATTTTTCCATGCCTTGCTGGTTTGTTCGGCTAGATTACAGAAAACTAGGATGAGGGATAAACCAGGATGAACACTGTACTAGACCCAGAGAATTGTATTGTAAGGATCTCCAGGGAAGCTGTGGAACATCTTTCAGATACCAACCGGTCCGCGGTTGAGAATATTGTCAACGGCATAGCGGGTATGTGTGTCAAGGAAGAGCGATTGCGCAAGATCACCATGACGATCAGTGGCTATGACAGCGATCCAAGAGAACTATACGAAATCCCCGAGGTTTGCGCCTGGGCGCGTGAAACCAACAGATCACAACCAAGTCTTTGGTATTTTCTCGATGAAGACTCGCAATATCGATTCATTGGCTGGCTGTGTGGTCCCGCAACCCGGAATGAGGTTTTATCGAGTGAATTTCAAAAACGTTTTAATACCCAAAAAATGGATTGCGCGACTAAATCTACACTTGCCTCGGCGGATGTTCTTGAAAAAGCCGGAGCCAGCAA
>JBGQAS010000168.1:0-5195 GCA_041494435.1 Anaerolineaceae bacterium
AGCAGATATTCCGATTGAAAATGTATGATGACGAATTTCCCCCTCCGACTGACATCCTTGATCCTTTGCCCAATTATTCTCTTTTTAAAAACTGGAACACTTGGTTCATCCAAGGTTCGCTTCCAATAAACGTGAGCTTCCGAAACAGTTTTTCCCATGATGGAAGGTTCGTCGCGACCTCCATCTCGCAGGGCGCGGGCTATCGTTTCAACTTCAGGTAATTCAGGCATGGATAGATACAGAGAACGGAGAACAGAGAATTGTCAATAATTTGCTATCAAGTTTCTACAAACCTTTTCTCTACTGTCTACTCGTTGAACAACTCTCCCACACTTCGACCTTCATTCGCACGGCGGATCACTTCACCCAGCAGTGGGGCAATGGAAAGGATCTTGATCCGGCTGCCGAAGAGGTTAAGCTTCTCGGGCGGCATGGGGATGGTATCGGTTGTGATAAATTGGGTTACAGGCAAGGCAGCCAGTCTTTGAGCGCCATCTGCAGAGAGAACGGAATGTACAAACACCACGTATACATTCCGCGCATTGTTCTCCTTCACCGTCATGACCGCCGACACCATGGAACCGCCGGTGTCCACTTCATCATCCACAATGATCACATCCCGGTTGGCGACATCACCGATCAAGGTTAACGCAGAGGACATGGAATCATTCCCGGAACGTCTTTTCTCGATGAAAGCCATGGGAACATCCAGGTTGGCAGCGAAATTCCGGGCTTTCTTGGCAAATCCCAAGTCAGCTGTCACGATCACCGGGTCCTGCATTTTGGAACGGATGCTTTTGAGATGTTTCACCAAGATGGAAAAGGTGGAGAGTACATCTCCTGGAATGGAGAAGAATCCCTGAATCTGCCCGGCATGCAAGTCAAAAGTGATATAACGATCAGCACCGGCTACCTCGATCATGTCCGCCACCAGGCGCGCCGTGATAGGCACACGGGGTTGATCCTTCTTGTCCGACCGGGCATAGCACAGGTAAGGTACCACCGCTGTGATGCGTGAAGCGGAATCAAGGCGCAAGGTCTGCAACAGGATCAGCAATTCCATCAGGTTGCGATGAACCGGATTGGACGTGGTCTGGATAACGTAACAATCCTGTCCGCGCACGCTTTGATGTAATTTCACAAAAATATTGTCATTGGGGAAAAGGACAATGTCCCGGTCTTGCAGGGGAGCTTTGAGATAATCGGAAATACTCTGCGCCAGGTCCGGACACGCCGTCCCGGCATACAAGCGGACATTTCCGTACATCATGGTTTCATGGCGGGCATGGACTTGTGCCATTATTCACCTCTTCTAATCCTGGTCCTTCCACTCTTCACGCAGCACACTCATTATATGCATGTTGATGAATTTACCGTTCTTCCACCGGGCCTGCCGCATGATCCCTTCATGGACAAACCCGGCTTTCAGATACGCATGGATCCCCCGTTCGTTTCCTTCATATACTCTAAGCCAGATACGGTTCAGCCCGACTGTCTGAAACCCATACTTCAACAATAGTTTCAGGGCATCCGTACCATATCCCTTGTTCCAGTACGATTTTTCTCCAATGGCAATCCCAATTTCGGAGGAATGGTCGTGCCAGTTGATGCTCACGAATGCCAGGGTGCCAATGGGGATCCAATCTTCATTCAGTTTCGCTTCGATTACCAAGGGTTGCTCTTCGACTGGCTTCTCCAAGATCTGCACGTACCATTTCTCTTCCTGCCCCAAAGACATGGGGACATAGAGATAGAGATTCTCGATGACCTCCGGATCGTTCAACCAGCGGACGAAATTCGGAAGATCGGTCTTTTCAATGGCACGCAGCCGGACGCGCTTTCCTTCTATCATTCTTCAACCCAACCCATTATACAAATACTTAGCCTTATGGGCTAAGCCGGTTCGGACCGCGGAACAGGAACATCGTTTCGCGCAAATTCCCAATGCCCAGCAGCACCATCAACAGTCTGCCCAAGCCTAAACCGAATCCTCCATGCGGAGGGCAGCCATACTTGAAAAAGTCGAGGTAATACTGGATGGGTTCCAGCCTCAGTCCTTTTTCCAGGGCTTGCTTCGCCAAAACCTCATAACGGTGTTCCCTTTGTGCCCCGGTGGTTATCTCCAACCCGTTGGCGATCAGGTCAAAGCTGCAAGTCAGCGTTGGATCCTCGGGGATGCGCATGTGGTAAAACGGTCGTACTGCAATGGGCCAGTCTGTCAGGAAGACAAACTCGTGGTTGAACTTTTCCTTTATATAAGCTGCCAGCTCGCGCTCTCCCGCCGGGTCGATATCGCCCTTCTTCTCAGGCGGAAGTTTATATCCGCGCCCTTTGAGGATCTCTACCGCATCTTTCATCTTGATCCGCGGGAATGGCACTTCAGGAACAGTGATCTCCGTTCCGAATCGGGCTTTGATCTCTTCCCCATGCGAATCCTTCACCCGCTGATAACAATATTGCAGCCAGCGTTCCTGAAAGCTCATCACATCATCGTAGCTTTCGATCCACGACATTTCCATGTCCACCCCGGTGAACTCGGTGGTGTGCCGGGAAGTAAATGAAGGATCTGCCCGAAACACTGGTCCAATCTCGAACACTCTGTCAAAGCCGGCTGCCATCGCCATTTGCTTGTAGAACTGTGGTGACTGTGCCAGGTAGGCTTTCCGGTCGAAATAAGTCAATTCAAAAAGTTCCGCACCGCTTTCGCTGGGTGCGCCCATGATCTTGGGTGAATGGATTTCGAGAAAATTGTTCTTCAGCCAATATTCGCGCATCGCCATTTCGAGCGTGGTCTGAACTTTGAACACCAGCAGGTTCTCAAGGCGGCGCAGGTCGAGGTAGCGCCAGTCCATGCGAAAATCGATCATCGGCAGCGTCTCACCAAACGGGTCGAACGGGATGGGTGTCCCGGCCAGCCCTTCCACCTTCAGCGTTTCGAGTTGGATCTCCAGTCCGCCCAGCTTGACGATGGGGTTGTCCACCACCTTTCCGGTAATGGTCAGCGTGGATTCCACGGTCAGCGCGGAGATCTGGTTTCCCAATTCCTCGTTGGCAGGGCGAAAGTTCGCCACCTGTACCAATCCGGTGGTGTCCCTTAGGATAAGGAATTGCATCTTTTTCTGGTCGCGCAGGGTCTGCAGGTAACCTTGAATCTTAACCGTCTGCCCGACGTTCTTGCGTAGATCTCCGATGAAAGTTCGTTCCATATTGCTCCTTAAATTCCTCTCCCTGTTAGCAGGGAGAGGCTTCGTTTCGGCGTAATCTTATTTTACCAAAGATTGGTTTTAAACACCTCTCCCTATTCATAGGGAGAGGCTTGGTGAGGGTTCCTAATTATTTCACCAATTCCTCGACAGCCTGGTATGGCGAGATTTTTCTCTCGATCATGTCTTGCACCAACTTTAGATAACTTTTGCCATCCACCCCTTCGCGCCAATGTACCATCAAGCGCTGCTCGATTAACTTTTCCAACTCACTTTTCAGGCGGTGCTCATCCCGTTTCTTCCATTCCCCGCTTTGATGCAAAAAATCTCCATGTGCGTGGATTGCTTCCACCACTTCATCGATGCCCACTCCAAGGTGAGACTGGGTTTTGAGTACGGGGACAGTCCAGCCCTTCGCCCCTTCTTCCCCATCTCCTGGATGTGCCAATTCGATATTCATCCTCAGCGCCCGTTCGGCATTTTCCACGCCGGGTAAGTCCGCTTTGTTAATCACAAGGATATCCGCAATTTCCAATATTCCAGCCTTGATCGCCTGGATGTCATCTCCCAACCCCGGTGCCTCCACCACGACGGTCGTGTGAGCCAGGCTGGCAATATCCACTTCCGCCTGCCCCGCCCCCACCGTCTCGATCAGGATCATCCCAAATCCAGCCGCATCCAGAACCTGCACAACGGCTGCCGTAGTCCGAGCAATTCCGCCCAATGCTCCCCGGGATGCCATCGAACGGATGAAGATGCCCTCGTCACCATGCAGATCTCGCATCCGCACCCGGTCGCCAAGGATCGCTCCACCCGTGAACGGGCTGGTGGGATCCACCGCCACAACAGCAATCCGGGGAGCTTTCTTCTCTTTGCGCATCACTTTTGCCAGTTGGTTTGCCAGCGAAGATTTTCCCGTCCCAGGTGACCCGGTGATACCCACCAGGTGAGCCTTGCCGGTGTGCGCAAAAAGCTCGTCCATATCCGCTTTGGCGCGGGGATCGTCGTTTTCAACCCGGGTTAACAGGCGAGCCAGTGCCAGCCGGTCACCTTCCAGGATTGATTTTGCCAGGTTCATAGGTTATTTCTTGAACAGGGATTGGATGTCTTCGATGACTTTGGTGGTGGGCGTGCCGGGACCGTACACTGCGGTCACTCCCTTTGCCAGCAAAACGGGCACATCCTCTTCCGGGATGATCCCGCCAACGAATACTTTTACGTTGCCCTGCTTGTTTTTCTTCAACAATTCCACCACTCTGGGCACCAGCCCCATGTGCGCTCCCGAAAGGATCGAGAGCCCCACCAGGTCCACATCTTCCTGCAGGGCAGCTTCTGCCACCATCTCGGGTGTCTGGCGCAGACCGGTGTAGATGACTTCCATGCCTGCATCGCGTAATGCCCGGGCGATCACTTTGGCGCCACGATCGTGGCCATCCAACCCGGGTTTGGCAATCAGGACGCGAATTTTTCGTTCCGGCATAACCCTCTCCATCCAAAATTCAATGTTGCTTCATTATACACTTGGGGATTATGAAACTTATCTGATGGAAGTCATCATTTCAGCCGATGAATGGGCATTGACCTTATCTCCAGTCCTGATAGAATGAATCCGCACTCCATTTTGATACCGCAGGAGACCCAATGTCATCTCTTGACCTAAAAACTCTCCAAGCTTACACCACGTTCACCCCGACTAATGATCCCTTTGATTTCAAGCCTCTCTTTGCAGACCTTCCTACTTCCATTCCCGATTTGGTCAAGGTCGTGCAAGGACTTTACATTCATATATTCTGGGCCGAGCGCTATGGGTTAAAAGTCCCCAAGCCGCGCGAAGCAGAAGTCAATTTGCGCACTATCCACGCTCGGATGACGGCTCTGCTTGCCCTCGATAATTCTCCGCTCATCAATCCGCGCCCGCTGGAGAAGCGATTGCTAGGTAACTGCCGCGATTTCTCCCAGTTATTGGCTACAATGCTACGACTCAAAAACATC